>CAXTTU010000072.1:0-11618 GCA_964247225.1 uncultured Sphingomonas sp.
GCGGCCGATATCGCCGCCTCGACATCGCGGTCGGACGATGTCCTTCCCCATGTCGATCGGGTCATCGCCGCCACGCGGGAGCGCGGGTTCGGCCTCCGGGTCGGGGGAAAGGGCGAGGATACGTCGGTGGCCGTGCCGATCCATGGCGCGGCGGGTGAGTTGATCGGCGTGCTCGCCGAGAGCAGCTTTGCCGTGGCAACCTCGACCGACGACATCGCGCGTGTCGCCCGCGCGCTCACCCGCACCGCCGCCGCGATTCGTGACGAGATCCTCGCCTTTGGCAGGGTCCGCGACACGCCGCCGGAGAAGCCGATCGCCTGGACGTTCCACCCCCCGGAATGATCGGAGGTCCGGTTTGCGGGGCGGTTCGCGGCAGCCTAGGTCCGCAGGGACCTGCTCGAACCCGTATACCTCCCGGCCATGACGTGCGCGACGACGCGGCCGGGCAAGTCGAATGGAGCCGCACGCTTGTTCCTCACGCTCGTTTCCACGTTTCACCCCCCGCTCGCGCTGGATCGCTTCGGCGGAGCCGCCGCGTGAGCGCTGCCCGCGCCGGGTTCCGCGCCCGGCTGCATGCGCGCGAGCCGCTGGTCGGCGCGTTCGTCAAGACGCCCGCCATCTCCACGGTGGAAATCCTCGGCGGGGCCGGCCTCGACTTCATCGTCATCGACCAGGAGCACGCGCCCCTCGACCGTGCCGCGATCGACGCGCTGATCCCGGCGGCGCGTTGGTCTGGCCTCGCCCCGCTGGTGCGGGTCTCCGGCCCCGTGCAGGACAACATCCTGTCCGCGCTCGACGGCGGCGCAGCGGGCGTGCTCGTCCCCCATGTCAGCAGCGCCGCGCGTGCCGCGGAGGTGGCGCGCGCCTGCCACTATGGTCCGGGCGGACGCGGCTTTTCGGGCAGCGTCAGAGCCGCCGGATACGGCGCGGCCAAGCTGGCCGACCACCTCGCCGACTGCGCCGAGAACGTCACGCTGATCGCGCAGATCGAGGACGGCGCAGCACTGGGCGAGGTTGAGGCGATTGCCGCGACGCAAGGCGTGGATGCCTTGTTCCTCGGCCTGGGCGATCTCACCATATCGCTGGGCGAGACCGACTTCGCGGCCCCGGCGGTGCAGCGCGCCGCCGAGCGCATCGCCGCCGCGGCGCGCAAGGCGGGTAAGCCTTCCTGCGCGATGGTGGCGAGCCGGGCGGCTGCGGAGCCCCTGCTGGCACTCGGCGTTAGTGCTTTCATCATCGGCACCGATCAGGGCTTTTTGCGCAACGGCGCGGCGCTGGCACTAACCGACTATGCCGATCTCACGAACAGTAACATGGAGCGACGCGCGTGACCGCGAGAGCCGTGATGGTGTCGGATCACACCGACAAGGCGATCGGTGCCAGGCCCGAGCACGGCGGGTGGAGCTGGATCATGCGGGCTGCGAACTTCGTCGTCGCGGTCGCCGAGGTCGAGGCGGGAACGGTGCTGCGGCGTGACGATCATCCCGACGAGTCGATGGCGTTCCTGGTCGACGTGCCCGCGCGCGTGGTCGCGGGCGAGGAGACGATCGAGGCGGCGGCGGAGTCGCTGGTGATCCTGCCGCCCGGATCGAGCCGGATCGAGGCAGGCGGATCGGGCACGATCGCGCGCATCTTCTCCAACGCGGCGGACGATCTTGTCGCGCTGGCGAGCAACGCCGCCGACTACGGCGCGGGCGCGCCCGACGTCGCGCCGCTGACGCCATGGCCCGATCCGATCGACGGCTTCCGCCTGCGCTATTATCCATTGACCGAGCTGCTGGGCACGCCCGGATCGGACCTGCGCGTGTTCCGCTCGACCAATCTGATGATCAACTTCCTCGGCCAGCGCGATGCGCCGCGCGACACGGGCGCGCTTTCGCCGCACTTCCACACCGATTTCGAACAGGCCTCGCTCGCCCTGCGCGGGCGCTACGTCCACCATGCGCGTTACCCCTGGACCAAGGACATGACGCAATGGCGTGAGGATGAGCATCTGGAGGTCGGCAGCCCGTCGATCACGGTCATCCCCAACAACGTCATCCATACCTCGCGCAACGTGGACGCGCCCGCCTGGCTGGTCGACATCTTCGCCCCGCCCCGGCAGGACTTCTCGCAAATGCCGGGCGCGGTGAAGAACGCCGACGAATACCCCATGCCGGCCGCCGACGCCGTCGCGCCGCCCGAGGGAAGCCTGTGGGTCGGCGAAACGCGGGTGACGTGACGGACCACCCTCGCCTGCTCACGCCGTTGAGCGAGGGGCCAAAAACCGACGACGTTCGTTGAGCGCGGGACCCAAGTTCCGAAAGCCACCATGACCTACCATGACACCCAGCTCTTCATCGACGGCGATTGGCGCGACGCCGCCGACGGCCGCTCGCTCCCGGTGTTCAACCCCGCGACCGAGCGCGAGATCGGCCGGGTGGCGCATGCCGGTCGCGCGGACCTCGATCGCGCGCTCGACGCATCGCGGCGTGGGTTCGAGAGGTGGCGCGACCAGACGCCCGCCGCGCGCGGCAAGGTCATGCGGCGGGCCGCGGCCCTGCTCCGCAAGCGCGCGGGCGACATCGCCTCGCTGATCACGCAGGAGCAAGGCAAGCCGCTCGCCGAAGCGAAGACGGAGGTGCTCGGCGGTGCCGACATCATCGACTGGTTCGCCGAGGAAGGCATGCGCATCTATGGTCGGCTGGTCCCGCACCGGACCACGCTTTCGACCCGGCAGATGGTGCTCAAGGACCCGGTCGGGCCCGTCGCGGCGTTCACGCCGTGGAACTTCCCGGTGAACCAGATCGTCCGCAAGATCGCGGCGGGCCTGGCCACGGGCTGTTCGCTGATCGTCAAGGCCCCCGAGGAGACGCCCGCGAGCCCGGCGGCGCTGATCCGGGCGTTTCAGGACGCGGGATTGCCCGAAGGCGTGCTGGGCCTCGTCTATGGCGACCCGGCGGCGATCTCCGATTACCTGATCGCCAGCCCGATCATCCGCAAGATCACCTTCACCGGATCGACCCCGGTCGGCAAGCTCCTCGCCGCGCAGGCGGGCAAGCACATGAAGCGCGTGTCGATGGAGCTGGGCGGCCATGCGCCGGTGATCGTCTGCGAGGATGCCGACCTCGCGCTGGCGGTGCGAAGCGCCGGAGCCGCCAAGTTCCGCAACGCCGGACAGGTGTGCATCTCACCCACGCGCTTCCTCGTCCACCACAGCGTCAAGGACCGGTTCGGGGAAGCCCTGGCCGAGACGGCGCGCGCGGTGAAGGTCGGCGACGGCCTGGCCGAGGGAACGCAGATGGGGCCCTTGGCCAACCCGCGCCGGCTCGCCGCGATGGCCGAGCTGCACGGGGACGCGGTGCGCAAGGGCGCGACCGTGCTGACCGGCGGAGAGCGGATCGGCGACGCGGGCCATTTCTGGGCGCCGACCGTGCTCACCGACGTGCCGATCGAGGCGCGGCTCTTCAACGACGAGCCGTTCGGGCCGGTGGCGGGCATACGCGGCTTCGACCAGCTGGACGAGGCGATCGCTGAGGCCAACCGCTTGTCGTTCGGCCTCGCGGGCTATGCGTTCACCCGATCGCTCGCCAACGCCGACTTGCTGACGCGCCGGGTCGAGGTCGGGATGCTGTGGATCAACACCCCCGCCGCGCCCTCGGCGGAGCTGCCGTTCGGCGGCATAAAGGACTCGGGCTACGGGACCGAGGGCGGTCCGGAAGCGCTGGAGAACTACCTTAACACGCGCGCCGTCGTCGTCGCGAACGCGTGACGCCGAGGTCGGGCGTGCCCGATCAGCTCTTCGCGGCTGGCTCGGGGGGCAGCGAACCGCGCAGGGTGTGGGGCGTGCTGGCGCCGAACACCATGCGGCCGTCGCCGGGACCGATGTTCGACCCCGATATGTATTCGACGAACCCGGTCTGGGTCGGCGGTCGGCCGTCCACCTCCAGCAAGGTCATCCCCACGTCGCTGAACGACGCCCCCGTGTGATTGCCGGTGGCGATAACGAGCCGCATCATGTTGACCGGTTTCAGATTGGGCACGGGATTCTCCAGCCCGAGCCCGCCGCCGAGATTGCTGAACACCCGCCCCCCGTGACCGCTGCTAGAGGGTACGAAGCGGACCAGCATCTCGATCGAGGGCAGCTTGGTCAGATCACTGCCCACCCTGTGGTCGGGCGCGTGGCCGCCGCAATTGGCGAAGAAGTTCCACTTCTTCTCGATGCTGAACGAGATGCCGATCTCGACGATCGAGTTCGATTGCGCGCTGTTGAAGAAGGAAGCGTAGAAGTCGATGTATTTCAGCCCCGGCGTCGCCTGGCGCGGCAGGTCGATGCGGATGCGGTATAGTTTACCCGGGGCATCGAACGACATCCGGAAGCCCTCGGCCAGACCTTCCCCGTCCGGGCCCTTGCCGCCCGTCTTGAACTTCTGCCGTGCGGTGGGGGGAAAAGCCATGGTCGCAGGCCGATCGGTCGTGAACGGGAAGGCGCGGAACGCCGGCTAGGCGCGAACGGTGCCGGGCGCAACGGCGGGCCAGGCGTTTCGTCGCGCCCCCGGCGCGGGTCAGTCCGCGCGGAAGATGTGAAGGGCGTTCATTCCAGCGCACCGAGCTCCGGGCCGGCGGGAGCCGTCAAAGCCCGGCCTCTTCGTAAGGCGAACCGCGCGGCCCTTGGACTCCAGGAATGACATACGCGCCGCGGGGGTCGGCACCCTTCGCTTGCTCAAGCGTTAAGAGTGACTTGACCCAAGCCTATCTCCACGCCGTCGGGACCGCGGTTCCCGGCCACGACATCCATGCGGCCTTTGTCGACTGGGCGCGCGCGCGGTTGCCGGAGGAGCGCGAGCGGCGGGTGTTCGACCGGATGGCGGCGCGCGCGGGCATCGGGCATCGCTGGTCGGTGCTGCCCGACGATCGCGCGCCGGTGGCGGCGGGCGGCTTCTATGGCGACCCCGTTCTGCCGGGCACCGCCGCGCGGATGGCGATCTATGCCGAGGAAGCGCCGCGGCTGGCGCTCGCCGCGATCGCGCGGCTTCGCGAACAAGTTGCGCTGCGCGACATCTCCCACTTGGTCGTCGCGAGCTGCACCGGCTTCGTCGCGCCGGGCATCGACCAGATCGTCGCGCGCGAACTGCGCCTCGCGCCGGGGGTCGAGCGGCTGCTGGTCGGGTTCATGGGCTGCTACGCGGCGGTGGCGGCGTTGCGGAGCGCGCGGCACATCGTCCGCTCGGAGCCGCAGGCGCGCGTGCTGGTCGTGTGTGTCGAGCTGTCGACGCTCCACCTCCAGGACACGCCCGCGCTCGAGCCGCTGTTGGCGCAGCTCCAATTCGGCGACGGCGCGGCGGCGGCGCTCGTCACCGGCGAGCCGGGCGGGGTCGAGCTGGGCCAGCCCTTCGCGACCACCTTGCCCGATTCGCATGGCCTCATCCGCTGGGACATCACCGATCAGGGCTTCGCGATGCACCTGTCGGGCGAGGTGCCCGCGCGGATCGCCGCCGGGCTGGCCGACGCCGCCTTTGCCGCCGCGGCGACGGGCGGGGCGCGACCGGAGGAGATCGACGGCTGGGCGGTGCATGCGGGCGGGCGCTCGATCCTCGACGCGGTCGAGGGCGCGCTGCACCTCCTGCCCGACGCGCTCGCGGATAGCCGGGCGGTGCTGGCGGCAAACGGCAACATGAGCTCGGCAACGCTGATGTTCGTGCTCGCGCGGTTGCTGGAGCGGCGCGTCGAGCGCGGGGTGGCGCTGGCGTTCGGGCCGGGACTGGCGGCGGAGGGCTTCGCGTTCCGGAGCGCGTCGTGAGTCTGGCGACGCGCGCCGAGGCCGAAGAGCTGATGGACGCGGACGACCTCGACCCCGCGACCTATGCCGCCGTCGTCGGCGATCTTGCGCGCGTCAACCGGGTGACGCTGGCGGCGCGGCCGACGCTCGCGTTCCTCGCGCGGGCGGCGAAGGGGGCAAGCCGATTGCGGGTGCTCGATGTCGGCTTCGGCGATGGCGACACCCTCCGCATGATTGCGCGCTGGGCGGCGAAGCGCGGCGTAGCGGTCGAGCTGACGGGCGTCGACCTCAACCCGCGCAGCGAAGTGGCGGCGCGCGCGCATACGCCGCCGGGCGCGGGGATCGAGTGGATCACGGGCGATTACGCCGACCTTGCCGGGCGCGGTTGGGACGTGGTGATCTCCAGCCTCGTCGCGCACCACATGACACGCGCGCAGCTGGTTGCCTTCCTCCGCTTCATGGAGCGGGAGGGCGCGCGCGGCTGGTTCGTCAACGACCTTCACCGGCATATGATCGCGCATCGCGGCTTCCCGATCCTCGCGCGCTTGTTCGGCTGGCACCCGATCGTACGGCATGACGGCACGCTCTCGGTCGCACGCAGCTATCGCCCGCACGAATGGGCGTCGCTGCTCACCGAAGCGGGCGTGGCAGAAGCGCGAGTGTTCCGCGCCTTTCCGTTCCGGCTCTGCGTCGAGCGGCTCAAGTGAAGGGCGCGCTGATCCTCGGCGGCGGGCCGGCGGGCGCGGCAGCGGCGATCGAACTTGCGCGCGCGGGGCTGCCGCACCTCTTGATCGAGCGGACGCGCGAGACGGGCGACGCGCTGTGCGGCGGGTTCCTCAGCTGGCGGACGCTCGACACGCTCGCATCGCTCGGCGTCGATCCGGACGCGCTCAACCCCGCCTCCGTCACCCGCGTCCGTGTGTTCGCGCGCGGGCGGGTCGTCGCCGCGCGCCTGCCCCGCCCCGCCAAGGGCGTATCGCGGCACCGGCTCGATACGCTGATGCTGAGCCAAGCGGCGGCACTCGGCGCGCGGGTGGAGCGGGGCGCGCGCGCGGCGGCGGTCGAGGGGCTCAGCGTTCGCCTCGCCGACGGCACGACGTTCGGGCCGGAAGCACTGTTCCTCGCCAGCGGCAAGCACGACGTGCGCGGGGCCGCGCGCCCGGCGGGGGCGAACGGGGCCGACCCCGCGCTGGGCCTGCGCGTCCGCCTCGCGCCCGCGCCCGGTCTCACGCGGCTGGTCGGCGACGCGATCGAGCTGCACCTGTTCGATCGCGGCTATGCGGGACTGGTGTTGCAGGAGGATGGCTCCGCGAACCTGTGCCTCGCCGTGCATCGCTCGCGGCTCACCGAAGCGGGCGGTGCGCAGGCGTTGCTGGCCGCGCTCGGGCGGGAGGTGCCCGCGCTCGGCGACCGGCTCGCTTATGGTCATGGCGGCACCGACGCGGTCGCCAATGTCCCCTATGGCTGGCGCGCGCGCGAGGGCGTGGCGGGCGTGTTCCGCCTCGGCGACCAGGCGGGCGTGATCCCCAGCCTCGCGGGCGAGGGCATGGGTATCGCGGTGGCGAGCGGCGCGCGCGCGGCGGCGGCCTATGCGAGCGGCGGAGCCGGTGCCGCGTCGCACTACCAGCGCCGCCTCGCGCGCGACCTGCGCCGTCCGCTCGCTGTAGCAGGCGCGGCGCGCGACCTCGCCGAGCGGCCCGCACTCGCCTCCCCCGCGCTGGCGCTCGCGCGGTTCGCACCCGGTCTGATCCAGGTTATCGCCGCCGCGACGCGTATCCCGCACACGAGCCGCTGATTACTCCGGTCTCTGGGAGCGCCCGTGCAGCCGCTGACCCTGTCCGAGATCGAATGGCGCAAGCGGCTGACCCCCGAGCAATATCATGTGCTGCGCGAGGCGGCGACCGAGCGCGCGTTCACCGGGCGCTACACCGACACGCAGGCGGACGGAGTGTATCAGTGCGCGGCCTGCCGCCTGCCACTGTTTGACAGCAGGGACAAGTTCGACTCCGGCACCGGTTGGCCCAGCTTCACCCGCCCGCTCGCGCCCGATCGCGTCACCGACCATAGCGGCATGGACCACGGGGTACGGCGCACGGAGACCCGCTGCGCGCGCTGTGACGGGCATCTCGGCCATGTCTTCCCCGACGGCCCGCCGCCGACCGGGCTGCGCTATTGCCTAAACTCGGTCAGCCTGGAGTTCCGCGGGCGCTGAGACCCACGCGCCGCTTGTCGCGCTTAACCTAAGCGAGTATCGCGCGGCGCTTCATGGCCCGCGCGCGCGTCCGATCCACCCCACTTTGGCGTCGTCGCCTCTGGCTCTTCACCAAGATCGCCGCCGTGCTGGCGCTGCTCGGCGTGATCGCGCTGGTGATCGCGGTGTATATCGCCCGGTCGCAGCTGCCGAGCTTCGACGAGCTCAAATCCTCACCCAACGGCCAGATGATCCGCGTCCACGCCGCCGACGGCACGGTGATCGTTTCGCTCGGGCCGAGCTATGGCGAATGGCTGCCGATCGAGCGCATCCCGCAGGTGATGCAGGATGCTGAGGTCGCGACGGAGGACCGCCGCTTCTACTCGCATCCCGGCGTCGACCCGATCGGCATCGCGCGCTCGCTGCAGGTGCGCGTGGAGCGCGGCCATTGGACGCAGGGCGGCTCCACCATTACCCAGCAGCTCGCGCGCAACATCTTCCTGTCGAGCCAGAAGAAGTTCGGGCGCAAGTTCCGCGAGGCGATCCTGGCGCTGGCGATGGAGCGCAAATTCTCAAAGGAGCAGATCCTCGAACTGTACCTCAACAAGGTGTATTTCGGCGGCGGCTCCTATGGCATCGACGCCGCCAGCCGTAAGTTCTTCGGCCATGGCGCGGAGCATCTCTCGCTCGGCGAGGCGGCGGTGATCGCGGGGCTGGTCAAGGCACCGTCGCATTATTCCCCCTCCGCGGACCTCGACGCCGCCAAGGGGCGCGCGGGCGTGGTGCTCAAGCTGATGCGCCGCGCGGGCAAGATCAGCGCGTCGCAGGCGGAGGACGCGGACATCGCCGCCGTGTCGTTCACCCCCGAGCAGAAGCAGAACAGCGTCCGCTATTTCACCGACTGGGCGCTGCCGCAGCTCG
The DNA here is from genome assembly GCA_964247225.1 of uncultured Sphingomonas sp. Lineage (GTDB taxonomy): Bacteria > Pseudomonadota > Alphaproteobacteria > Sphingomonadales > Sphingomonadaceae > Sphingomonas. The sequence continues at coordinate 8,871 of CAXTTU010000072.1, forward strand.
AAACGCTGATCGACGAGCCGGACAAGCCGCTGGAGGTGTGGACCACGCTCGACCTCAACATGCAGCGCGCGGGCAATGCGGCAATCAACGCGCATGTGCCGCGCGGCGCGCAGGGCGCGCTGGTCAGCCTCGACCGCGACGGCGCGGTGCGCGCGATGGTGGGGGGGACCGATTATGTCTCCTCCATCTACAACCGCGCGACGCAGGCGACGCGCCAGCCGGGCTCCGCGTTCAAGCTGTTCGTGTACCTCGCCGCGCTGGAAGCGGGAAAGAAGCCCGAGGACACCGAGGTCGACGAGCCGGTGACGATAGGCGGCTGGAGCCCGCGCAACGACTCGCGCCGCAACAGCGGCACGGTGACGCTGCGCACCGCGTTCGCTTACTCGCTCAACACGATCGCGGCGAAGCTGGGACAGCAGGTCGGCTTTCCGACCGTCGCCGACATGGCGCGGCGGTTCGGGATTACCACGCCGGTCAACACCCACCCCTCGATGGTGCTGGGCACCAGTGACGTGCGGCTGATCGACATGACGCGCGCGTTCGCGTCCGTCGCGAGCAAGGGCGTGGCGGTCACCCCGTACGGCATCACCCGCGTCACCGCGAATGGCGAGGTGATCTATGAGCATGAGGTGGACCGCAGCCACGTCCTCGTCGCGCCCTATGTTGCCGCGGAGATGACCGACCTGCTCCAGACCGCGGTCAACACCGGCACGGGCAAGGCGGCGCAGATCGGGCGACCGGTGGCGGGCAAGACCGGGACGACGACGTCGAACAAGGATGGCTGGTTCCTGGGCTTTTCCAGCGGGATCACGACGGGCGTGTGGATAGGGCGCGACGACTCGCGGCCGATCCCTGGCCTCCACGGCGGTACCGCGCCCGCGCAGACCTGGGCGGCGTATATGTCCAAGGCGGTCGCCTCGCGCCCGGTGGAAGCGTTCGACACCGCGGTGACGCTGCCGCAGGAGCAGCTCGAACCCGATGACGAAGTCTATGGCCAGCCCGACAGCAGCGGCGGCTATCTCGACGACAACGGCAACCCGGTGGGGGGCGACGCCCAGCCGCGCAGCGATAGCGGGCAGGACGGGGCCGGTGCGTCCGACGATCGCCGCCAGCCCGCCTATCCGGGCAGCGACGACGCCCCCGCCCCGCCGCCGCGCCCGCGCGAGCAGCTCGACCAGGACTTCATCGACCGTGCGCTGGGCCGTGACCGCCGCCAGCCCCCGCCCGTCCGCCAGCCCCGCCCGGCGGACCGCGACCCGGACGACGGCGGAGGGTACTGATGACTGACGCGATGGACCCGAGCAGGCTGGGCGTCACCGTCACCCCGTGCGGGCCGGTGCTCGGCGCGGAGCTGGCCGGGGTGCGCGTCGGCGCAAGCGTCGACGGCGACACCGCCGCTCTGCTCCGGTCGCTGCTCGTCCGCTACAAGGTGCTGTTCCTGCGCGACCTCGATCTCGACTACGAGCAGCATCTGGCGCTCGGGCGCGTGTGGGGCGCACTGGAAGGCCATCCGGTGCTGGCGCATGTGCCGGGCCATCCCGAGATCCTCGACATCCGCGGTGCGGAGGGCCGGGTCGAGGACGCCGAGGGCGACCGCCGCTTCCGCGCGCTCGACAAGTGGCACAGCGACGTGACATTTCGCGCCAACCCCTCGTTCGGCGCGGTGCTGCGCGCGCGCGAATTGCCCGCGATCGGCGGTGACACGTTATGGGCCGATGCGGCGGCGGCCTATGAGGGCCTGTCCGACGCGGTGAAGGAGCGGATCGACGGGCGCACCGCGACGCATGACCTGCTCCACGACTTCGGCGACCGGGTCGCGCCGGAGCGCCGGGCGGCGCTCGCCGCGGAGTTCCCGCCGCAGCACCACCCGATCGTGCGGACGCATCCCGACACCGGCGCGAAGACCCTGTTCGTCAACGCCAGCTTCACCTCGCGCATCGACGGGATGAACGAAGCGGAAGGCGCGGCGCTGCTCGCGCATCTGTTCGACCGGTTCAAGGTGCCCGAATATCAGGTCCGCTTTCGCTGGTCGGTCAACGCGGTCGCGATCTGGGACAATCGCGCGACGCAGCATTATCCGGTCGCCGATTACTGGCCCGCGCGGCGATGGATGGAGCGGGTGACGATCGCGGGCGACCGGCCCTACTGACGCCTTAGCCGTCCTTGCCGATCCGGTGCAGCGCCGCGCCATGTTCGCGGAGCCACTGGCGGGCGGGGGCCGGGTCCGCGCCGTAGAGGCTGGCGACGAGCGCGTGGAAGTCGGGGCCGTGGTGCATGTGGATGCGATGCGCGACCTCGTGCGCGGCGACCTGACGGCGGACGAAGGTCGGCGCGCAGATCAGCCGCCAGGAATAGCGGATCGCACCGCTGGTCGCGCAGCTACCCCAGCGCCCGCGCGGGTCGCCGACCGCGACGCGTGCGACGGTCACCCCGGCGCGCTCGGCGTACTCCGCCGTGTCCGCGCTCAGCCGTGCGAGCGCCCGCGCGCGCAGCCACGCCTCGACCCGGCGGGGGATCGTGTCGAGCGGACCGCCGACCAGCAGCCGCTCGCCTTCCTCCACCGGCGCACGCGCGTTCTCCGGCGCCCAGGCGACCGTCACCGTCCCGTCCTCGACGGGCAGCACCGCTCCCGGCGCGAACGGCACCGCCACCGGCAGGCGCGCGCGCTGCGCCGCGATCCACGCCCCCTGCCCTTCCGCCCAGGCAAGCGCCGGACGCAGCGCGGCACGCGGCGGCAGCGTCAGCCGC
>CAXTTU010000073.1:0-11594 GCA_964247225.1 uncultured Sphingomonas sp.
GGCACGTCGATCATGGGGCTGATGATGCTGGGCGCGGCGATCGGCGACACGGTGGTGATCAGCGCGGAAGGTGCCGGGGCGCAAGGAGCGGTGGACGCGGCTTGTGCGCTGGTCGAGAGCAAGTTTGGCGAGGACTGAGCGGTCGCGGCCCGTGGGCGGCTCGTTGCTACCCTAGCGGATTGGAAGGCAGGTTACGCCCGCGATGCGCCAGATCACCGCCTTCTCCAACCCGCTGGTCAAGGCCACCCGCGACTTGCGCGACAAGCGCGGGCGGCGCGAGCAAGGGCTGTTCCTTGCCGAGGGGCTGCGCATCCTGACCGAGGCGTTGGAGACCGGGCGGGTGCCGGTCCGCCTGTTCTTCACCGCCGCCAGCGCCGCGCATCCGCTCGTCGCCAAGCTGGTCGATGTGGTCGAGCGCGGAGGCGGCGAGGCGATCGAGACCACGCCCGACATCCTGTCCAAGCTGTCTGGCAAGGACAACCCGCAGACGGTGCTCGGCGTATTCGAGGAGTGGGCCACCCCGCTTGCCGCGCTCGACCGGTCCAGCGCAGGCATCTGGCTGGTGGCGGAACGGCTGCGCGACCCGGGCAACCTGGGCACCATCCTGCGCACCGGCGACGCGGTCGCGGCGGGAGCGCTGATCCTGATCGGGGAGTGCGTCGACCCGTTCTCGGTTGAGGCGGTGCGGGCGAGCATGGGGGCGCTGTTCACCGTGCCGGTAGTGCGGGCGGAGTGGAGCCAGTTCCTCGCCTGGCTGCGCGCCGGGCCGGGGCAGCTGGTGGGGCTGAGCCTCGACGCCGACCTCGACTACCGCGCCACCGCCTATCCCGCGCCGACGTTCCTGCTCACCGGCAACGAGGCGCAGGGGATGCCTGCCGATTATGCCGCCGGGTGCGACCGGCTCGTCAGACTGCCGATGCTAGGTCGTGCGGACAGCCTCAACGCGGCGGTCGCAACCGCGGTGATGGCCTATGAGGTGCTCGCCCGACAGCAGGCCTCGCAACCCTCGCCCGGCACCGTGGGTTAGCGCGCCATGCCGCACAGCTTCGAATACCCGACCTTCACCGGCCTGCCGATCGGGATAATCGACGACCTCCAGCCGGGGCAGGTCTGCGTGCTCGGCGCGGCGGAGGCGACTCCGTACGACCCGGCGAAGGCGAGTCACTCGGCGCTCGCTCCGGCTGCGATCCGGGCGGCGTCGAAGCTGTTCGCGGGGCAGTTGAAGCAGCACGACTTCGACCTCGGCCGCACGTTGCTGACCGGCGAGCGCAAACCCGACTGGCTCGGCGTCGACATTGGCGACGTCCGCACTCGCCCCGGCGACGCAGTGGGTAACCGCGACCGGACCGCAAGCGCGGTCGAGCGGGTGCTAGCAGCGGGCGCGTTCCCGCTGGTGCTGGGCGGCGACGATTCGGTGCCGATCCCGGTGCTGGCGGGCTATGACGGGTTCGGGCCGGTGACGGTGGTGCAGATCGACGCGCATGTCGACTGGGGCGACGTGATCCGCGGCGAGCCCAATGGCTATGGCTCGCCGATGCGCCGCGCGAGCGAGATGCCGTGGGTGACCGGCATGCTCCAGGTCGGCATTCGCGGGCTCGGCAGCGGCGAGGCGTGGCAGCATGCCGACGCGCGCGCCTGGGGCGACCGGATCGTCACCGCGCGCGAGTGGCGGACGCGGGGTGCGGAAGCCGTGCTGGCGGAACGCCCGACGGGCGAGCGCTACGTTGTCTCGATCGACTGCGACGGGATCGACCCAGCGGTGTTCCCGGCCGTGGCGATGCCGACCCCGGGCGGGCTCAGCTACCAGGACTGCCTCGACCTCCTCCACGGTCTAGCCCAGCGCGGAAGCATCGTCGGCCTGATCCTCGCCGAGTACGTCCCGGAGCGCGACGACCCGAACCGACTCTGCGCGCTGACGGCGGGGCGGCTGTGCGCGGTAGCATTGGGCCTGATGCGAGGCGTTTAGCCCGTCACCATCCCGGTCACGCGCGCACGGCCACCTTTCTCGATCACCTCGCCATTGACCATCCCGGTGATGATCGCCTCGGCACCGGGCCCGACGATGACATTGCCATTGACCATGCCGCGAACCCGCACATGCCGACCGGCGCTGATCACGAGGTCGCCGTCCACCATGCCGCGCAAGTCGCCGTCCTGGTCGACCGTGGTCGTGCCCTGATACATACCCCGCATCGCCCTACTCCGCCGCGTCCAGCATCGGCAGCTTAACCGACGATCGCGCGCTTTGTTCGATGATCGGCGGCGTCTCGATCAGCTTTGCGCCGGTATCGATGTTGAGCGCCTCGAAACGCTTGGCCGAGGTCAGCACGCTGCTGTCCATGCTGCCGACGAACGCGTTGTACGCGACGATCGCGGTATCGAGGTTCTTGCCCAGCTTGGAGACGTGCCCGCCCATCACGCACAGCCGCGCGTAAAGCTCCTTGCCAAGCTCCGCGATTGCCCTCGCCTCGCCCGCCAGCTTCTCCTGCCGCCACACCGCCGCGACCGTGCGGGCGATGGCGATGAGGTTGGTGGGCGTCGCGAGCAGCACGCGCTTGTCGAATGCGAAGTCCCACAACGTCGGGTCGTGCTCCAGCGCGGCGGAGAGGAAATGCTCGCCCGGCACGAACATGATCACATAGTCGGGCGCGTCGGCGAACTGGTTCCAATAGCTCTTGTTGCCGAGACCGTTGACGTGCGCGCGCATCGAGTCGGCGTGCGCGCGCAGGCCGACCAGCCGCTCGGTCTCGTCCACCGCGCCGAATGCGTCCTGATAGGCGTTGAGCGAGACCTTGGCGTCGATCACCAGCGCCTTGCCGCCCGGCACCCGCACGATCGCGTCGGGGCGGATGCGACCCCCCACCCCGTCCGACACGCTCACCTCCAGATCGAAGTCGGTGTGCTCAGCCAGCCCGCATGTTTCCAGCACGTTCTTCAACTGCTGCTCGCCCCAGCGCCCACGCGATTTGGGCGCGTTGCGGAGCGAATTGACCAGTTTGGCCGCTTCGCTGCTGACCTTCTCCTGGCCGAGGCGCATCTGTTCGATCTGCCCCTTCAGATCGCCGAACGCGTCGCGGCGCTCGCGCTCAACGCTGGCGACGCCCTCCTCATAGCGTTGCAGGCGGTCGTTGACGGGTTGAAGCAGCGCGGACAGCTTCTGCCCTTGCAGCGCTTCCGACTCGGTGAAGCGCTGGTGCGCGCGTTCGAGGAACTGCGTTTGCGCGGTTTCCAGCGCCTTGGCGGCGGCGGCATCGAAGCCCGCCTGCATCGCCTCCCGCGCGTCGCGCAGCTCCTTGAGTGTCGCCTGATGCGCCTTCTCGTCGGCGTCCAGCTTGGAGCGAAGCCCGGCGAGCTCGCGATGGGTCTGCTGCCTGTCGGCCTCCGTCCGCTCGATCAGGTCGCGCGCGCGGGCGAGCTGATCGACGGCATCGCGGTGTACGTTCACCTGGGACGCGGCTTCGGCGCGCAGCGTCGCGAGGTGCTGCATCGCCTCGTTGCGCTCGCGCTCGACCGCATCGCGCGCCTGGCGCACGAGGTCGGCATCGGCCACCCGGGTTCGCGCCACCGCGAGATCGCTCGCCAGCGCGCCCGCGCGGCGGCTCGCGACCAGCCACCCGATCACCAGCCCCGCGACGATCGCGAGCAGCGCGACGATGATCAGCTCAGCCATGACGTTCCCCAGGTCGTCCGGGAACATAGAATGAACGGAACGCGTCTGTCGAGATGGAATGCGTCGAGTCCTCGCAATCGGACGAACGAGGCAGGCGGGCGCCGATCCGCCCACACTTCACACATTACACGCCCGTTCGGCAATTGCGTTACGGCGGTTGGAAACTTTGTTGCGCGATCCGGAAAAGCCGAGTTGGGCGGGCGAGCCAATCATCCCCGGTCTATATGGTACTCAGCCGCTGTAGGACAGCGGCGTCGTTGAGCGGTGTGCTGCTACGCTGCCGCGCGGCGCGCCTTGGCCAGTTTCTTGAGCACCATGTCGCGCTTCAACCGGCTGATATGGTCGATGAACAGGACGCCGTTCAGATGGTCGATCTCGTGCTGCATGCAGGTCGACATCAGCCCGTCGAACTCTTCCTCCCGCGCCAGCCCGTCGAGGTCGAGCCAGCGGACGCGGCAACGCGCCGGGCGGGTCACCTCGGCATTCTGGTCCGGGATGGACAGGCAGCCTTCGTTATAGGTGGACAGCTCTTCGCTGACCTCGACCAGTTCGGGGTTGATGAACGCGCGGGGGTTGCGGACCGGCTCCGCCCCCTCCTCCACCTCGCGCTCCTGCAGGTCGATGACCACCACGCGCGTCATCACGCCGACCTGCGGCGCGGCGAGCCCGATGCCGTGCGCGTCGTACATCGAATCAAACATGTCGCGGATGAGCGCGCGAGTGGCGTCGTCGACCTGCGCAACGGGCGGACAACGGGTGCGCAGGCGCTGGTCGGGGACTTCGACGATGGGGAGAACGGCCATGCGCGCCGATTAAGGCGAGCGCCGCCGGGCTTCAAGGCTTGGCGTCCGGCTCCCACAGTTCGATCGGGTTGCCCTCGGGATCGTGGATGCGCGCGAAGCGGCCGACGCCGGGCGCGTTCCATTCGGGCTTGGTGACCACGGCGATGCCGCTGCCTGCGAAGGTCGCGAGCATCGCGTCCAGATCGGTGACGCGAAAGTTGAGCATGAACTGCCGGTCGGTCGGGAAATGATCGCTGTCCTGCGCGAAGGTCGCGAACACGCTCGGGCCCGCTTCGGGCGTCCACTTGCCGTACTTGCCCGCGCCGACGCCCAGATGCTCGCGATACCAAGTGGCGAGCGCCTGGGGATCACGCGCCCGGATGAACACGCCGCCGATACCGTTGACCGCCATGCCAGCCACCTCAGACCATCGGCCTCCGCGCGCGCAACGCCTGCGCCAGCGTTCCCTCATCGAGATAGTCGAGCTCGCCGCCGACCGGAAGCCCGTGCGCGAGCTGCGTCACGCGGACCGGGAAGCGCTCCACCCGCTCGGCGATGTAGTGCGCGGTGGTCTGGCCCTCGAGCGTCGCGTTCATCGCCAGCACCACCTCGTCCACCCCGCCCGCCTCCACGCGCGCGAGCAGGCGGTCGATCGACAGGTCCTCGGGCCGTACCCCCTCCAGCGCGGACAAGCGCCCGCCGAGGACATGAAAGCGCCCGGGGAATAGTCGCGAACGGTCGAGCGCCCAAAGGTCCGCCACCTCCTCCACCACGCACAGCGCGCGCGCGTCGCGGCGCGGGTCGGCGCAGATCGAGCAAGGATCATGCGTGTCGACATTGCCGCAGGTGGCGCAGGTCGCCAGCCGCTCGTCCACCGCCTCCAGCGCGGCGCGGAGCGGCTTCATCGCCACCTCGCGCTTCTTGAGCAGGTGCAACACCGCTCGCCGCGCCGAGCGAGGGCCGAGTCCCGGCAGGCGGGCGAGCGCCTGCGTCAACGCTTCGATCTCGGGAGACGCCATCGCGGGAACAGATAGGGGGTTGCGCCCTGCCTCGCCAGCGGGTGAAGCGCCAAGGGATGCGGATCGTGTTCATGGGAACCCCGGCCTTTGCCGTGCCAACGCTCGACGCGCTGGTCGCGGCGGGGCACGAGGTCGTGGCCGCGTATACCCAGCCGCCGCGCCCGGGCGGACGGCGCGGGCGCGAGCTGGTCGCCTCGCCGGTGCAGAAGCGGGCGGAGGCGCTCGGCATCGAGGTACGGACACCGGTGTCGCTGCGCGGTGCGGAGGCGCAGGAGGCGTTCGCGGGGCTGGGCGCGGAGGTGGGCGTGGTGGCGGCCTATGGGTTGATCCTGCCGCAGGCGGTGCTCGACGCGCCCGCGCACGGGTGCCTCAACGTGCACGGCTCGTTGCTGCCGAGATGGCGGGGGGCGGCACCGATCCAGCGTGCGATCCTGGCCGGTGATGCGGAGACGGGCGTCTGCATCATGCAGATGGAGGCGGGGCTCGATACAGGCCCGGTGCGACTCGAAGGCCGGACGCCGGTCGCGGGGAAGACCGCGGGCGCGCTGATGGTGGAGCTGAGCGCGATGGGCGCGCGGCTGATGGTTGAAGTGCTGGGCGACCTCGCCGCCTACCCGCCGGTGGTGCAGCCCGAGGACGGCGTGACCTATGCGGCGAAGGTGGACAAGGCGGAGCTAAGGCTCGACTTTGCGCAGGACGCGGCGGCGGTGGAGCGGCAGGTGCGCGCGTTCAACCCGACGGGGGCTTGGTTCGATGTGGCGGGCGAGCGGGTGCGGGTGCTGGCGGCAGACGTTCTCCCTCTCCCCCTTGGGGAGAGGGGGAGTAAAGATACGCTCGGCGAGGTGGTTGCCAACGAAGAGACTTCCGGCATGGGCCACCGTGTCTCACCCTCTCCCCGACCCTCTCCCCAAGGGGGAGCGGGAGTGGCGCTCGACGAGCATCTCACCATCCGCTGCGCCACGGGCGCGATCCGTCCGACGCTGGTGCAGCGCGCCGGGGGCAAGCCGATGATCGCGACGGAGCTGCTGCGCGGCTTTCCAATTCCGCCGGGCACCCGCCTCGGGTGACCCGCTTTGCGCTGACGGTGGAGTATGACGGTCGCCCCTTTCAGGGCTGGCAGCGGCAGGAGCACGGGCCGAGCGTACAGGCGGCGCTCGAGCGCGCAATCCACGCCGTCACCGGCGAGGCCGCGGCCGTCCACGCCGCCGGGCGCACCGATGCGGGCGTTCATGCGCTGGCGATGCGCGCGCATGTTGATGTGGCGAAGCCGTTCGACGCCTTCCGGCTAGGGCAGGCGATCAACGCGCGGCTGCGGCCCGATCCGGTTGCGGTGCTCGCCTGCGAGGTCGTGCCCGACGACTGGCACGCGCGCTTTTCCTGCGTCGCGCGGCATTACCGCTACCGCATCGTCAACCGCCGCGCGGACCTGACGTGGGAGCGCGGGCTCGCCTGGCGCGTGCCGCAGCCGCTCGACGTGGAGGCGATGCGCGCGGGGGCGGCTAGGCTCGTAGGACGGCACGACTTCACCACCTTCCGCTCCGCGCACTGCCAGGCGGAATCGCCGCTCAGGACGCTCGACCGGCTCGACGTGGTACGCGAGGGCGAGACAGTGGAGGTGTTCGCCTCGGCGCGGTCGTTCCTTCACCATCAGGTGCGTTCGATGGTGGGGTGCCTGGCGCTGGTCGGGCAAGCGCGGTGGACGCCGGACGATCTCACGGCGGCGCTGGAGGCGCGGGACCGGGCGGCGCTGGGACTCAACGCGCCGCCGGACGGGTTGTGCTTTATTCGGGCCGATTACCCCGAATGAGCAGGCCTATTACCGTTCGTGCTGAGCGAAGTCGAAGCACAGGCAAAGCGCACCACGGTTGCCGGTCCTTCGACAGGCTCGGGACGAACGGAGTTGTGCTGCGTCGTTAGGCTCGCATGAACCGCGCCGCCAGCTCGACATGCGTGGACCAGCGGAACTGGCCAACGGGCTGCACCCAGTCGACATGGTAGCCGCCGTCCGCCAGCAGCTTCGCGTCGCGGGCGAAGCTGGCGGGGTTGCACGAGACATAGCCGACTACCGGCACCGCCGACGCCGCGATCGCCTCCACCTGCTCGCGTGCGCCCGCGCGGGGCGGGTCAAGCACGACGGCGGCGAAGCGGTTCAGTTCCGTGGGCGTGAGTGGACGGCGGTAGAGATCGCGATGCTCGACGAATATCGCTCGCCCTGCCCCGTTCGCCGCGCCCTTGAGCGCCAGTACCGCCTCTCGCGCGGCCTCGGCGGCGTAGACGCGGCCGGACAGCGACAGTGCAAAGGTGCCGAGGCCGGCGAACAGGTCGGCGATCGTGGGGGCTGCGCCGACCGCCTCGCGCACCGCCGCGACCAGCGCGTATTCGCCCTCCGGCGTCGCCTGGAGGAACGCGCCGGGCGGCAGCGCGACGGGCACTCCCCCGAGCGTGACGATGACGGGCCGAGGCTCCCACCGCGTCTCCGGGCCGTAGCCGGCGTCGAGCGATAACCGTGCGAGCGCGTACCTCTGCGCGAACGCGGTCAGCGCCTCGGCGGCGGCGAGGCCTTCCGGCACGACCCCCTTGACCAGCACATCCGCGCCCTGATCGGCGAGCGTCAGGTGGATGTCCGCCCGGCGCTTGCCGCCAAACCGTCCCAGCAATGCGCGCAGCGGCGCGACCAGCGCGAAGAGTTCGGGCGCGAGGATGTGGCATTCGCGCATGTCCACGACCGCGTGGCTCTTCGCCTCGCTGAACCCCAATCGCCCGCGCTCAAAGTGCAGCGTCGCCCGGCGCCGGGCGCGTGGGGGTGAGAGCAAGGGCGCGCGGATCGGCGCGGCAAGATCGTGCGCCGCGAGCGCGGAGGCGATGCGGTCGGTGATGAACCCGCTCCACGCCGCGTCGTCGAGGTGCTGGAGTTGGCACCCGCCACAGGTCGGGAAGTGGCGGCAGGGCGGGACTTGGTGGTGCGGCCCCGGCTCAACCATGCCGTTCGCCGTCACCATGTCGCCCGGCGCGGCGAAAGCGACGTGGCGACCGTCCTCGGTCACCCCCTCGCCCCGCGCAGCGACGCGAACCACCGGCGTCAAAGCGAAGCGCGCGCAGGCGTCAGCACGGCGGCGAGGTCGTCGGCGATGAAGCTCGCCCCGCACCGCCGCGCCGCTTCTGCATGGAGCCACACCCCGGCCTCGGCAACGTCCAGCCGGAGGGCCGTTCGCCAGACTCCCGCGATCGTGCCCGCGAGCACATCGCCGGTGCCCGCGGTCGAAAGCCAGCTGCTTGCGCCGACCAGCGTGTTGGTCCAGCCGTTCGGGTGCGCGACGACGGTGTCCGGGCCCTTGAACACGACGGTCGCACCCGAGCGACGTGCGGCTTCGCGCGCGGCGTCGATCTTGGAGCCGGACGGTGCGCCGAACAAGGCGGCAAACTCGCCCGCATGGGGTGTGAGGACGACGCGGCGGTCGCGCGGGGTGTCCGTACGCGCTCGAAAGCCAGCGAAATCATGTTCGCCCAGCAAATGCAGCGCGTCGCCGTCGATCACCAGCGGACGGTCGCAGCCGATTGCCGCGTCCAGCTTCGCGCGCGCTTCGTGATCACGGCCAAGACCGGGACCCACGACGACCACCGCCGTGCGCTTGCCCTCGATCGCGGTCGCAAACGCCTCGGCCGACCAGCGGCGCTGCACGACCGCATGTGGCAGGTCGGTGCCGGGGTGATCGCTGAACAGCAGGCCATAGCCGGCCCCGGCGCGCATGGCGGCCGTCACCGCCAGGCTCGCCGCCCCGGGCATCGCACCCCCGATCACCACTACCAGCCCGCGGGTATATTTGTGGTCCCAGCTCTGGGCAGCGCGCAGGTGCGGACGCGCGATTACCTGGTCAGGACTCACCCCCTCGCGCGGGGCGGGCACGTCATCCAGGTCGAGGCCGATGTCGAGCAGGCGGACAGTGCCGCATCGCTCGGCAGCGGGCATCAGGACATGCGCGGGCTTCAGCGCGCCCAGCGCGAGCGTGAGATCGAAGGTCGGCACATGAAGCTGGTTGAGTTCCGCGCCGGTATCCGCGTCGACGCCGCTTGGAAGGTCGACGGCAATCGACAGGCGAGCGCCTTGCGCCAGCGCGTCGATCGCCTGCATCGCGGCATTGTCGACTGGCCGGGACAGGCCAGTGCCGAACACGGCGTCGACCAGGACCGGCGCGCCGACGCCTTCACCGAAAACCGGTTCGGGGAAAGGCTCGACCGGCCCGTCCCAGCCCGCGCGTGCGCGCCGCGCAAGGTCGGTCGTCGGCTCGCCGAGCGCGGTCACCCGCACCGGATGCCCTTGCGCCCGAAGCACCCGCGCCGCGACCCAGCCGTCGCCGCCGTTGTTGCCCGGGCCGCACAGGATCAGCGTCTCCGCACCGACCGCGAGGCGGCGGACCGCCTCCGCGACGCCCTCGCCCGCGCGCTGCATCAGCCCGAACATCGCGTCCGGGGTCGGTGCGGCCCGCTTCTCCGCCGCGCGCATCCGCGCGGCGGCGAGGATGGGCAGGCCCTCGATCCGCGTCATCGCGCGCCCGAGCGGATCGTCGCGGGAAGGCGGTAGCGGTCGCCGCCGAGCGTGACCTCGATCTGGTCCGCGCCGACGACGCTGACGCGCGCCGATTGCGCCCCGTCGGCGGCGATCACCCCGCGTCCGTCGCGGGTGACCAGCAACCGCCGGAAGCCGCCATCGGCGCGCTGGATCGTGACGACCAGCCCGGCGGGGGTCTTCTCGCGGCTGAAGGTGCAGGCCGGTGCGAGCGGGGCGGTGCCGGTCGCGCAGGGAATGCGTGTGTCGGTGGCCCGCGCTTCGGGAGCGGTCCCGCGCTGCACCTGGGCGAGCGTGGCATCGGAGGCGGGCTGATGGTGGCAGGCGACGAGACTGAGCGAGCCAACCAGCACGGCTTTGCAAGCCCAGCCCCCACCACCGTTCGTGCTGAGCGCAGTCGAAGCACGGCCAAGGTCGTGCGCGTTGACTGTGCTTCGACTGCGCTCAGCACGAACGGAAAAGGAAATCGTCCATGGTGGCGCGTATAGGGCACGGCGAAAGCCCCCCACCCCCTCAAATATCCGCATAGACGTGCCGTTCCGCCGCCGCACCGGGGTGCGTCACCGCGCCCTTGCTCGCCGGGCCGACGTTGCGCGCGAACCGCCACAGCGCGCCGGAGCCATAGGCGTTCACCCTCGGCGTCCACCGCGCTCGCCGCTCCGCAAGCACCTCCTCGGCCACGAGCAGGTCGATCGTGCCCACCTCGGCGTCGATGCGGATCGGGTCGCCATCCTCGACCAGCGCGATCGGGCCGCCGTCCGCGGCCTCCGGCCCGACATGGCCGATGCAGAAGCCGCGCGTGCCGCCCGAGAAGCGCCCGTCAGTGATAAGCGCCACCTTCTCGCCCATGCCCTGCCCGTAGAGCGCGGCAGTGGTGCTCAGCATCTCGCGCATCCCCGGCCCGCCCTTGGGCCCCTCATAGCGGATCACCACCACCTCGCCCTCCGCAATCGCGCGCGCCTCGACCGCGGCGAAGGCGTCCTCCTCGCAATCGAACACGCGCGCAGGGCCCTCGAACTGAAGCCGGTGCAGCCCCGCCACCTTGACGATCGCCCCCTCGGGCGCGAGCGTGCCGGTGAGGCCCACCACGCCGCCCGTGGGTGAGAGCGGATTCGACACCTCGCGGATCACCTTCTGGTCGGGGTTCCACGTCACCTCGTCGATATTCTCGCCCAGCGTGCGCCCGGTCACCGTCAGGCACTCGCCGTGGAGCAGCCCCGCACCGAGCATCGTCTTCATCAGCATGTACACCCCGCCCGCCTCGTACATATCGCGCGCGACATAGTTGCCGCCGGGCTTGAGGTCGGCGAGGTAGGGCGTTTCCTTGAACACGCGCGCGACGTCGTGGAGGTCGAACACGATCCCCGCCTCATGCGCCATCGCGGGTAAATGCAGCGCGGCGTTGGTCGAGCCGCCGGTCGCCGCCACGACCCGCGCCGCGTTCTCGAACGCCGCGCGGGTGCAGATCGCGCGCGGGCGCAGGTCGCGGGCGAGCAGCTCCATCACCTGCGCGCCCGCCGCGTGCGCGATCTGCTCGCGGGTGGCATAGGGCGCGGGGG
>CAXTTU010000074.1:0-11487 GCA_964247225.1 uncultured Sphingomonas sp.
CGGGCAAGGTCAACCCGACGCAGAACGAGATGCTGACCATGGTCGCCGCGCAGGTGATGGGCAACAATGTCGCCGTCACCATCGGCGGGATGCAGGGGCATATGGAGCTGAACGTGTTCAAGCCGTTGATCGGCGCGAACGTGCTGCGCTCGATCGATCTGCTCAGCGTCGGGATGACGAGCTTTGCCGAGCGCACGGTGGAGGGCGCGGAGGCAAGGCGGGACAACATCAAGACGCTGCTTGACCGGTCCTTGATGCTCGTCACCGCGCTCGCGCCCGAAATCGGTTACGACAACGCGGCCAAGATCGCCAAGAACGCTCATGAGAAGGGGCTGACGCTCAAGGAGAGCGGGCTGGCGCTGGGGCTGGTGGACGAGGCGACGTTCGACCGGGTGGTGCGGGCGGAGGACATGATCGGGCGTTAGGGCGGAACCGCCCCGCGCTTCGCGCGTCCCCTCCCATCATCGGGAGACATGGCATGAGCGCGACCACCATCGGCGGCCTGATCGGCGGCCTTATCGACGGCATGAACGGAGACGACAGCGCGGCGGACGGCGCGATCAAGGGCGCGCTGATCGCCAACGCGTTGAAAGTCGTGCTGCCCGTCGCGGCGACCTACGCGGTTGGCTGGGCGACGGTGCGCGGCATCGAAACGCTGCTCGGCCGCGCGCGCGGCAAGGGCGACGCGGCGTGATCCGCAGCGCCGTGGGCGCGCTGATCGGCGCGGAGCTCGACCGGCATCGCGGCGAGAACGGCGTGCGCGGGGCGATCACCGGCGCGCTGCTGGCGGCCGCAATGAAGCGCATGGGCCCGGCCGGGCTCGTCATCGGCGGGGCTTGGGCGGCGAAGCAGGCGATGGATCGACGCAAGGCCATGCGCCAGGGTTGACGCGTTAACCAGCGCCACGCCAAAGGCGCGCATGGACACCGCCCCCGATCACGACCCGCACGGCTTTCGGCGGCGAGGGGTGCTGTTTGTGCTGTCCTCGCCGTCGGGCGCGGGCAAATCCACCATCGCGCGGATGCTGCTGGCCGACCAGCCCGACCTCGAAATGTCCGTCTCCGCCACCACCCGCCCGATCCGCCCGGGCGAAGTGGACGGGCGCGACTATCATTTTGTCTCGCTCGACCGCTTCCGCGAGATGGTGGCGGGGGGCGAGTTCCTCGAATGGGCGCACGTCTTCGGCCACCGTTACGGCACGCCCAAGGAGCAGGTCGAGCGCATCCTGTCGTCGGGCAAGGACGTGTTGTTCGACATCGATTGGCAGGGTGCGCAGCAACTGTACCAGCTCGCGGGCGGCGATGTGGTGCGGGTGTTCGTCCTCCCCCCGTCGATGGAGGAGCTGCGCGCCCGCCTCGAACGCCGCGCCACCGATGCACCGGAGGTGATCGACGCGCGCATGGCGCGGGCGGCGAACGAGGTCAGCCATTGGGACGGCTATGACTATGTCCTCATCAACGACGATGTGGAGCGCTGCTTTCGAGACGTGAAGACGTTGCTTGCGGCGGAGCGGCTGAAACGCTCGCGCCAGACGGGGATGATCGGGATCGTCCGGCGGCTGACGCGCTAGCCGGTCCGACATAGCGGTCGAGCCACGCAAGCGTCTCGCGGACGATGTCGCGGACGTTGGCGGGCGAGTTGGCGAGGCTGTGGCTCTCCCCCCAATAACGCAGCAGCCGCGCGGTCTTGCCCTGGCGGTAGAGCGCGTCGAAGAACGTCTCCGCCTGCGCGAGCGGATCGCGGACGTCGAGCTCGCCATGGATGAGCAGCAACGGCGTCTCGACCCGGTCGACATGCGCGATCGGTGAGTTGCGGCGGTAGAGGTCGGGGTCCTGGTAGGGCGGGACGGCGTACCCGTACAAGTTCTCGTAAATCGACCATAGGATCGATTTCTCATGCTCGATGCCCGGATAGCCGCGCGCGGTCGGGTCGAACTGCATCGACGATTGCGCGAGGTCGGTGATGCCCGCCAGCGCGATCGCTGCGCGGAAGCGGTTCGTTTCGGTGACCTGCGCGTAGACGCTGTACCCGCCAAAGCTCTGCCCCATCACCGCGACGCGCGCCGGGTCGGCGATGCGCAGCGCCGCCAGCCGGTCGATCGCGGGCAGGACGCCGCCGGGCAGCTCCGCATAGTCGTCGACCTTGGCGGGGGCGCGGGTGAGCGGGATGGAGGGGATCAGCACGACATAGCCGTGCGCGGCGTAGAGCTGAAGATTGTAGACGCCCGGCAGGTAGCGATCGAGCCAGTAATCGTCGGGCCCATGCGCCTTGTACCCGCCATAGACCCAGGTCAGCACGGGATAGCGCCGCCCCGGTTGATAGCCCGGCGGCAGGATCACCGCCGCCTTGAGTGGGTGACCGCCCGTGTCGTGGTAGTCGATGATCCGGGTCTCGCCCCAGTCGACCGACGCGAGATGCGTGTCGCGCGCGAGCAGGTCGCGTCCCGCGCCGTCGCCAAGCCGGGTCTCGCGCAGGAACAGGCCGGTGGCGGTCTGCTCGCTCCACACCAGCGCGCTGCGGTCGAGCGCGTAGATGTTGATCGACGAGGGCAGGGCGACGCGCGCGAGGCGGTGGCCGTCGGTCAGGTCGATCTGGTCGAGGGCGACTGTGGAACCCGAGGGGGAGGTGATCAGCAGCGCGTCCGCCGGGCGGTTGGGATCGTCGGGCCAGACCATCGCGGCACCAGCGGGCAAGGCGGTGGCCCCGAACGGCACCAGCCGACCGCTGCCGGCGTCCAGCGCCACGAGCCGGGTCCCGGCTATCCCGACCAGCCGACCATCGGCCCGACGGCGGAAAGTGGCGGGCAGCTCGGTCGACCCCGCCGTCAGGTTCACCGGCGCGACGCCGCGGCCGACCAGCCACCAGTCATCGCGCGCGCCGTTCTCACGCCCGTTCACCAGCAATCGGTGGTCATCGAGCCAGAAGGCGGACGGCTCATGCGCGGACTCACCCGCCGATTCTCCGCCGACGGTCAGCGGTGCGCCGAGCCGCTCCACCCGCGCCATTTCCCCGGACGCGAGAAACAGCGCGGCCACCTTCTCGGCCGGCGCGGCGCGAGCGCGGAGCGCCACCGTCCGGTTGTCGGGCGACCAGGCGAGCAGTTCGAGCGGATAGCGCGCCTCACGCGGCAGCGTGGCCCAGTGGACGGGAGCCCCTGCGTGCAGGTCGATGAAGCCGAGCCGTTTTTCCACATGCCAGTCGGTCTCGTGATGCGGCAGCGACACCCCGCGTTCCGGCGCGATCGCCCGTACCGGCGCGAGGATCGCGGCCCGCCGCCGGTCGGGCGAGATGCTAACCGTCAGCACGCCGCCGAACGGATAGGTCGGCACGTCCGCGAGCCGAGTCGCCGCGCCCGTGCGCGCGTCGATGACCGTCAGCGTCGCGTGGAGCCGCCGCTCGTCACGCGCCATCCGCTCCGCGCCGCTGCCCACCGCGGTGGCGGTCGGCTCGACGCCCGCGAGCAGCGCGCTCCGGGTCCTGGCGCTCTCCGCAAGCGGTCGCCGATATTGATCGATCAGTGCCGAGACTTCCCCCTCGGGCAGGACGAGCGCGAGCAGATGCTCGTTGTCGAGCCACGCGAACCCGGCATTCTCGTCGCCGCCGTCGTGACACGAATGCGCGATCGTGCCCCCGTCCGCGCCGCCGCGCAGGTCGAGCGGGTAGAGCCCGGAGCCGTAGCGCCCTTGCGTCATCACCGCCCGGTCGCCGAGCCGCCGCACGCCGCCCTCGCGCGTCCAGAGGTAGAGCCGCACATTATCGCCGCCGCGCGGCTCGCCCCGCTCGGGCGCGGTCGACAGCATCGCCAGCCTCTGCCCGTCGGGCGACCAGGTCGCGCACCAATAGCCCGCCGCGCTCGCCGCCCCGCCTGTCAGGTTCCGTCGCTCTCCCGTGCGGCGCGAGACCAGCCAGACATCGTCGCGCGACGGGTCGACCTCATAGGCGTTGCGCCCGAACGCCTCGCCCGGTCGCGCGGGGCGCCCCACCACCGCCGCGACCCACTCGCCATCGGGGGAAGGCGTGACGCGCTCGAGCGCCACCGTGTCGAGCACGTCGTCGATCGTCAGCTTGTGACGGCCGCTCGCGACGGCGATGCTCGGCATCGTCCAAAGTAGAAGGAAGGCCAGCAGACGCGGCCATAGAGGAACCGTTCGCATCGGCTCTCATAACGGCGCGGAGCCCGGTTAGTCGATGCGCTCGCCGGACCCCGTCAGCTGCAGGAACGCCACCGCCGCGTCGAAGTCGCGCTTCCGGCTCTCGCGCGCATGGACCGCGAGCGCATCCTCGCCCCATTGCTCCGCCTGCCAGTCCTCGTCGCATTCCGCCGCGCGCCAGACCTCTTCCGCGGTCATCGCCCCCTCCGCCAGCGCGAGCGCGAGGACGAGCGAGCCGGTGATCGTGACCACAGGCGACAGCGGTGCGAGTTGCCAGGGGTCGCGCGCCGCCACCGCCTCGCCCAGCCGCGCGATCGTCGCGGGCGGCTGCGCGTGGTGCATCACGCCGGTGACGACCGCGAACCGCACGTCGTAGCGCGCCCGCGCCCAGCCAAGCGGCGGGTCCCACAACGCCGCCTGCCGCTCGACCAGCGCGGCGGGCGCGTCGGCGCGGTAGCAGAGAAGGTCGCTTTCCGCATAGCGGGCCAAGCCCGCCGCGAACGCGCGGGGGTCGGGCGAAACCCGGTCGATCGCGGCGTTGGCGAGCCCGGTCAGCGGCATCGCGCGCGGGTCGACATCGCTGGCCACCGCGCGCCACTCCGCTGCCACCGCCTCGGCCAGCGCGGCGTTCGGTAGCGACAGCCGCACGCGCCCCGGCGTACGCACCGGTCGCTCGTCGAGCCGCACCACGCCGTCGGCGTCGATGCCGACCTCCCGCCAGAACCGCTTCACCGCTCGCCGCTCCGCCACCGATGCGCGAGCGCGCCCGTCACCGTCGCCATGAAGTAGAGGGCCGCCAGCACCAGCCCCGCGCCGATCGCCTTGGGCCCGGTCGTGTGCGCCTTGGCGATCAACGCCACGCCGAGCAGCGCCCCCGCAATGCCGAGCAACCGGACACCGGTGAGCGCGAACCAGCGGGCGCGGGGGGTGGGTGGGGTAGGGACGGGGGGCATCGGGTGGAGATAGGGCGGTTCGTCTGTTTGTCATAGGCGACCGGCGCGGTTTCGTTGCAGGCCGATGCTAGTGAAACTTACCTATCATACGTTTGGTTGAGAGAGGCGATGGTTGCTTTGCTGAGGCTGTCGCTGAATTCTGTAAACCTTTGCGTTGGTACCCAAACGGCTTAGCACCGCCCACAAAGGTGTTTATAACGCCATGACCTTACCCGCTTTCGAGAATGCGAAGCTAACGCTTAGGTGGGCAAGGGAAGAGCTCGACAAACTTCACGAAGCTTGTTGGGCATTCTTAGGCTCCCATCCATATACCCTCTCGATCATAGAGGGCTCAATACCGGGCCAGAGGGTGACGCGCATCTGCTCCAACGAACAACCTGGCGACGACCTCCGAAGGGCAAGCTACCGGATCACGGCCGATCTTAGGAATGCACTTGATCAAGCCACTTACGGTGCTAGCACCTTGATTGGGACCACGGCACCGAAGAAGGCCAATTTTCCTAGCGGGCAGAGCGCTACTGATTTACGCGCAAGGCTCTATAGTAAGACTGGCTCGTACAAAGGGATACCTACCGCACTCCATAGCAAGTTCGAGGAATTTGAGCCATTCCCGCACGACCCCCACACAGGAAGAGGTAATCAACTTCTTACAACTCTTATCGAGATGGCAAATCCGAATAAACATGGTATTCCATTGCGGGTCAGCATAAGCATAAACGAGCTAGGTATCTGGAATATGAGGAATGTTGATATTGAGTCACGGTTGCTAGAAGACGGAAGCTCACTAGAGTTGATCTGCACGCCTACGGGTCCTGATCCAGACTTGAAGGCAACCGCTCGTTGCGTCGTAGCGTTCGCTGATTACTTACCAGGGCGCGAAGTATGTGATGTGTTTCGTGACATGGCCGCAATGGTCGAGAACATTATTGTTGATCTCGAATCGCGGACTGAGCAGCTGTTGCGTAGCGGGTGAAGCACGATCGTGGTCTTTCGCTACGATGGGTAGGCTAGGAGTGAGATAACAGCTTTAGCTCGCTCCTTTCTGACCGTTGAACAACGAGCGGCAAGGGGAATGATAATAGTTCTCCCGACCCGTCTCACCCGCCCCGCGCGCGCCGTTCGCCCTTGCGCGCGCGGCGGACCGACTTGGCGTGCGCCTTTGCCCGTTGCTTGAGCACCGCCTTGCCCGGCGCGGGCTTGTCGTCGTCGAGTGCGAGCGCGTCGGCCGCCGCCTGTTCAAAGCCGAGCGAGGCGAGGCTCTCGGCGAAGTGCCCGGGCAGCTCCGCCGACACGTCGACGCGCCCGCCATCGGGGTGGTCGACGCGGATGCGCCGGGCGTGCAAGTGCATCTTGCGGCTGATCCCGCCGGTGAGGAACGCGGCCTGTCCGCCATACTTGCCGTCGCCGACGATCGGGTGGCCGATCGCGCTCATATGGACGCGCAGCTGGTGCGTGCGGCCGGTGAAGGGCTGGAGCTCGACCCAGGCGGCGCGATTGCCCGCGCGCTCGATCACGCGGTAGCGGGTGCGGGCGGGGCTGCCCTCGGCCTCGTCGACATGCATCTTCTCGCCGCCGGTGCCGGGCTGTTTGGCGAGCGGCAGCTCGATCATCCCGTCGTCGATCGAGGGCACGCCGACCACCAGCGCCCAATAGGTCTTGCGCGCGGTGCGGCTGGAGAAGGCCTTGGCGAACGAAGCCGCCGCCCGCGTCGTGCGCGCGAGCAGCAGCGCGCCCGACGTGTCCTTGTCGAGCCGGTGGACCAGCTTGGGGCGGCTCGCCGCGTCGAACTGGAGCGCGTCGAGCAGGCCGTCGACATGCTCGATGGTCTTGGTCCCGCCCTGCGTCGCGAGGCCGGGCGGCTTGTTGATGACCAGCGCCTGCGAGTCCTGATGGATCACCAGTTCGCGCGCGAAGGCGATCTGGTCCTCGCTGAGCGGGGGGCGTTCGCGTTGTGGTTTCGCGGGCGCGCGGACGGGTTCAGCGGGCGGAACGCGCAGGGTCTGCCCCGCCTCCAGCCGGTCGCCGGGCGCGGCGCGCGCGCCGTCGACGCGCAGCTGGCCCGTGCGCGCCCATTTCGCGACGGCGGTGAAGCTGGTGTCGGGCAGGTGCCGCTTGAACCAGCGGTCGACGCGGATGCCGTCGTCATCGGGCGCGACGGTGAACTGGCGGACGTTATTTGGCTCCGCGCTCATGCGAGCCTCGCCAAGCCGAGCCCCGCGACCAGCGCCGCGATCGACCCGGCGACCGAGACGAGCAGGTATCCGGCGGCCGTGGCGAGCTGCCCTCGCTGAGCGAGCAGCACAACGTCGAGCGAGAAGGAGGAAAAGGTGGTGAACCCGCCGAGCACGCCGACGCCGAGGAACAGCCGCCACGGCTCCGCCGCCGCGACCCGTGCGAGCGATCCGACCAGCACACCCATCAGCAACCCGCCGGTGAGGTTGACGAACAGCGTCCCCCACGGAAAGCCTGCGCCCAGCCAGGCGAGCGCCGCGCGTCCGGCAAGGTGCCGCGCCCCCGCCCCGAGCGCGCCGCCGGTCATCACGAGAAGAAGCGCTGGCATGGTGGCCGCGTTAGAGCGGTTGCGGCAGGAAGGGAACCGCTCGGCTGCTTATCGCCCCGCGTCGACCATCAGGTCCACGTCCGTGCCGTCGTCGCGCGGGCGGAGCATGACGAGAAATGCGCCCCCGCTGGGCTTCGTGCCGCCGAGCAGCTGCTGCGCGCCCTCCGCCCCGTGCTCCGCGCGATAGCCCGCCGCGCTCGTGCGGGTGTAGTACCAGTCGAGCACGCGCTCCACGGCTGCCGAGCTGCGGAAGCTCACGACCCGCAACGCACACCCGCGCGCATCCGCGCCCGCCGCCTCGGTCACGCGCGCGTCGGGATAGAGCGGGACACTCGCGGGCAGTTTCGTCGCCCAAAGGGCGGAATAGCCAATCGCCGCGGTGCAGGCCGCGGGCGCACCCGTCCGTTCCGCCAGCGCGCCGAGGGTGAGCACCTGCCGCGCGGCGGCGCATTGCTTGCAGGTGGCGCTCGCGGGCGGGGCGTGGCGGAGCGTTTCGGTCTCTGCCGGGCCGGGGCGCGCGGCGATGTCGGGGGAGGGCAGGGCACCCGAGCGTGGCTGCGGCGGCGGGCGCACCGCGTCGGCGTTGGACTGGCCTACCAGCGCGGGGTCGACCATGATCTGATCGTGGAGCGCCGCCCTGACCGCCGGGTCGTTCGCCGGGCTGTTCGCGTTCGCGCCGGTCAGCTCCTGGTCGAGCGAGGCGAGCCGTTGCCCGGTGTCGTGCTTCGCCCCGCACGCCGTCAGCAGCGCCGCAAGCAAGAGCGGCCACATCGTCCTTGCCATGCCGCGCTCGCTCCCTTGCCTCTCGCGCACCCTGCACGACGAGCGGTTGAGGAAGCGTTAGGCCAACAGCACTCGCCCCAGCGCCGCCGCGATGCCGAGCATGCCCATCAGCATCTGCGGCAGTCTCAACCTTGCGAAGTGGGCGGGCGCGTTCCCGGTCCGGGCCGCGCGCGTGTCGAGTACCGCGACGAGCGCGTAACCGACGAGCAACAAGGTCAGCTCGACCGGGAAGCCGGGCACGACCAGCGCCGCGAGCCCGAGCAGGAAATACGCCATCATCGTCGCGATCTCGACCGTGGTTGACGCTTGGCGGTTGCCGAAGCCGAACCCGCGCCGAACGCCTGCTGTGAAGACGAGGATCAGCGCCGCCCACAGCACGACCGCCTGCACCGCGAACAGGCCAAGCGGCGGCGGCAATAACCACGCGCCAGCCCCGCCCGCGACCAAGGGCAGCATCGGGCCGTAGCCGAGCACGAGGCTGTTGACGGGAACGCGGGGGTCGTCGGGATTGTCCATAGCCGCGCCAACGCCGCGCAGGTGACGCGGGTTGCGCGGGGCGGTAGGAAGGCGCGCATGGCCGACTTCACCATCCGCCCGTTCACCGACGCGCTCGCGCCCGACTTTCACCGCATCAACGCCGCCTGGATCGAGACGATGTTCCGGCTGGAGCCGACCGACCTCGACGTGCTGCTCCATCCTCGCGAGCGGATCGTCGACCCGGGCGGGGCGGTGCTGTTCCTCGAAGCGCCCGGCGAGGGCGTGATCGGCACGGTGGCGCTGCAGAAAACGGGCGAACGCCAGTTCGAGCTGACCAAGATGGGCGTCACCGCCGCCGCGCAGGGCCGCGGTGCGGGCGAAGCGCTGTTGCGGGCGGCGCTGACGGAAGCGGCGAGGCTGGGGGCGGAACGGCTGTACCTCCTCACCAGCAGCAAATGCGCGACCGCCATCCGCATGTACGAGCGGAACGGGTTCCGCCACGATGCGGAGGTGATGCGCGACTTTGGAAGGCGGTATGCGCGGTGTGATGTGGCGATGCTATACCAGCCCGTGCCGGGCGAAGATGATGGCGTGGGGCACCGTCAAGCCGAGTGACGGCAGTTCAAGGTCGACCGGATCATCATAATCGCGATCGGACCACCAGCGCGGGCCAGTGCGCTGGACGAGTCGCAGCCGCTCGCGCCAAGGGTCGACGAAGACGATCGTGTCAATCGTCTGCAGCGCCTGATACTCTGGCAGCTTGACCATCTGATCGACGGCCTCGGTCGACTCGGACAAGATCTCGATCACCACGCGCGGGTTCGCCATCGTTCTCAGACCGTCGTCCTCGGGACGTTCCAAGTCGCCGCAGAACACACCCACATCGGGGTGGCGCACCGAGCGCCCATGTGTCTGGATGCCCGTATCCGGCCCGTACGCGCCGCAATCGCTGCCATTCAGGGCGTTGCCTAGGTAAAGCATGAGGTTACGCTGGATGCGGGTGTGCGCGCGCGTTCCGCCGGTCATCATGCGGATGATGCCGTTGTCAAGTTCGGCGCGCTGGTCCGGCCCGAAATCCATCAGCAGGAACTCTTCCGCCGTCAGGAGGCGCTGCTGTGGGTCGGTGGCCATCGGGGCGGAGTATAAGCTGGTCGAGCCAACAAACAAAGGGCCGGAGCGGATGCTCCGGCCCTTTGCTGTGGTCTGGAAGGCTGGCGCGGGCGAAGCCCGCGCCCGACGTCAGACGGGTCTGGCGGTGTGGCCGCCAGCCCGCTGGCCGTTCTGATTCCGTCTTTGGGCCAGCCTTAGCTGCCCCGGTGCGAAATCAGAAGTCCATGCCGCCCATGCCGCCCATGCCGCCGCCGCCGCCCATCGGCATCGCCGGCTTGTCCTCAGGCATCTCGCTCACCGCCGCTTCGGTGGTGATGAGCAGGCCCGCGACCGAGGCCGCGTCCTGGAGCGCGGTGCGCACGACCTTGGTGGGGTCGATCACGCCGGCGGTGACGAGGTTCTCGTAGGTGTCGGTCTGCGCGTTGAAGCCCATATTCTGGTCGGCCCCGTCAAGCAGCTTGCCCGAGATCACCGCGCCGTCATGCCCCGCATTTTGCGCGATCTGACGGACCGGCGCGTAAAGCGCCTTGCGGACAATATCGATGCCGCGCGTCTGGTCGTCATTGGCGCCCGTGAGCCCCTCGATCGACTTGGTCGCGTAGAGCAGCGCGGTGCCGCCGCCGGGGACGATGCCTTCCTCGACCGCCGCGCGGGTCGCGTGAAGCGCGTCGTCGACGCGGTCCTTGCGCTCCTTCACCTCGACCTCGGTCGAACCGCCGACCTTGATCACCGCAACGCCGCCCGCGAGCTTGGCGAGACGCTCCTGGAGCTTCTCCTTGTCATAGTCGCTGGTGGTGTTTTCGATCTGCTGGCGGATCGCCTCGACACGGCCCTTGATCGCCGACTCGTCACCCGCGCCATCGACGATGGTGGTGTTGTCCTTGTCGATCTGAACGCGCTTGGCGGTGCCGAGCATCGCGGTCGTGACGGTCTCGAGCTTGATGCCGAGGTCCTCGGAAATCATCTCGCCCTTGGTCAGGATCGCGATATCTTCCAGCATCGCCTTGCGACGATCGCCGAAGCCGGGTGCCTTGACCGCCGCGACCTTGAGGCCGCCGCGCAGCTTGTTGACCACGAGCGTGGCGAGCGCCTCGCCCTCGATGTCCTCCGCGATGATCAGCAGCGGACGGCCCGACTGCACCACCGCTTCGAGGATCGGCAGCATCGCCTGCAGGTTCGACAGCTTCTTCTCGTGAATCAGGATGAACGGGTCGTTGAGCTCGACCGTCATCTTCTCGGGGTTGGTGATGAAGTACGGGCTGAGATAGCCGCGGTCGAACTGCATGCCCTCGACCACGTCGAGCTCGAAATCGAGACCCTTGGCTTCCTCGACGGTGATCACGCCTTCCTTGCCGACCTTCTCCATCGCCTCGGCGATCTTCTCGCCGACCACGGTGTCGCCATTGGCGGAGATGATGCCGACCTGCGCGATCTCCTGCGTGCCCGCGACGGG
>CAXTTU010000075.1:0-11381 GCA_964247225.1 uncultured Sphingomonas sp.
ACACGTCCCAGCCGAGCGTGATCTGCTCGCCCGCCACCCGCGCCATGCCGACCGGGCCCTGCATCTCCTTGATCGAGCGGCGACCGCTGATCAGTTGGCCGAGCGTGTCGGCGGTGACCTGAATACGGTCGCTGACCCCTCGCCACGCGACCGCGGGCGCTTGCCACGGCGACACGGGGGCCAGCACCGGCGTGACGGGCAGGATGCCGAGCAGGCCGAGCCGCGATCGGTTGCCGAACCGGTCTACCTCCTGCTCCGCGCCCAACGTCACCTCGCGCGCGACCGGCCGGCCGTTATGAAGGTAATCGACGCGGACCCGCTCGCCCGGGCGCATCTTCACATAGATATACAGGTCCTTGAAGCTTTCCATCGACCGCCCGCCCAGCGCGGTGATGCGGTCGCCGTTCGCGAGCCCGGCCCGCGCGGCGGCGCTGCCGGGGTACACGGCACCGACGACCGGAGGCGTACGCTCCTCGCCCCACATGATCGCGGCGGCGAGAAGGATCAGGAACGCGGCGAGGAAGTTCACCGCCGGGCCCGCTGCGACGACCAGTGCGCGCTGCCAGACGGGCTTTGCCTGGAACGTCCGCGCGCGCTCGGCGGCGGGAAGCGCGAGCCACTCGGTCGAGGGCTGCGACGCCGGGTTCATATCGCCCGCGAACTTGACATAACCGCCAAGCGGGAGCGCGGACAGCTTCCAGCGCGTCCCGCGCCGGTCGGTCCAGCCCGCGATCTCGCGCCCGAAGCCGATCGAGAACACATCCGCCTTGATGCCGAACCA
Organism: uncultured Sphingomonas sp.; assembly: GCA_964247225.1. Classification (GTDB taxonomy): domain Bacteria; phylum Pseudomonadota; class Alphaproteobacteria; order Sphingomonadales; family Sphingomonadaceae; genus Sphingomonas. The sequence continues at coordinate 782 of CAXTTU010000075.1, forward strand.
GCGCCCGACAAGGTAGTGGCCAAGCTCATGGACGAAGATCAACGGGCCGATCACCGCCGCAAAGGCGAGGATGGTGATGAGCAGGCCCGGCGACTGGATCAACTGGCTTCCTTCACGCGATTACCCGCGAGGCGGCGCGCCTCAGCGTCGACGGCCAGCACCGCGTCCAGCGTGTCGGGCGCGGGCGGGTCGTATCGCGTCAACGTATCGGCAACGATTGCGGCGATTGTGAGGAAGGCGACGCGCCCCTCCAAGAACGCGGCCACCGCGACCTCGTTCGCGGCGTTGAGGATGGCGGGGCGCGCGCCGCCGGCCTGCAACGCCTCACGCGCGAGCCGGAGCGCGGGGAAACGCTCGGGGTCGGGTGCCTCAAAGTCGAGCCGCCCGAGCGCGACGAGGTCGAGCGGGGCCATCGGCGTTTCCATCCGCTCGGGCCAGGCGAGGCAATGCGCGATCGGCACGCGCATGTCGCTCGGCCCCAGCTGCGCCAAGATCGAGCCGTCGTCATAGTCGACCATCGAGTGGATCACCGACTGGCGGTGGATCACGATCTCGATCCGGTCGGCGGGCACGGGGAACAGCCGCGCGGCCTCGATCAGCTCGAGCCCCTTGTTGAACATCGTCGCGCTGTCGACGGAAATCTTCGCGCCCATCGACCAGTTGGGATGCGCCACCGCCTGCGCGACCGTGACCTCGCGCATCTGCTCGGTGGACCAGTCGCGGAACGGGCCGCCACTGCCGGTCAGGATGATGCGGCGGACACGCTCGATCTGGCTCGTATCGAGGCACTGGAAAATCGCGTTATGCTCGGAGTCCGCCGGGAGCAGCGTCGCCCCGCTCTTCGCGGCGGCGGCGAGGATGAGATCGCCCGCCGAGACCAGGGGCTCCTTGTTGGCGAGCACCACCGTGCCGCCCGCCTCCACTGCGGCCAACACCGGCTCCAGCCCCGCGCAGCCAACGATCGCGCCCATCGTCCAGTCCGCGCCCGAGGCCGCCGCCTCGACCACCGCGCGCGCGCCGCCCGCCGCGCCGATGTTGGTGCCCCTAAGCGCCTCGCGCAGCGCGGGCAGGCAAGCGTCGTCCGCGACTACCGCGAGTTCCGCCCCCGTGCGGATCGCCGCCGCCGCGAGCGCGGCGACATCGCGGTTCGCGGTGAGCGCGCGGACGCGGAACCGGTCGGGGGCGCGCTCGACGAGGTCGAGCGTCGACGTGCCGACCGACCCGGTCGCGCCGAGGATCGTGACCGTTCTCACCCGAACTGGCTGGCCAAGAACAGTCGCACCGTCGGCAGCACTGCCAGCAACGCCGCGAGTGGCGCGACCGGAACCAGCCCGTCAAGCCGGTCCATCACCCCGCCATGCCCCGGCAGCAACGTGCCGGAGTCCTTCACCCCCGCGCGCCGCTTGAGCCAGCTCTCATACAGGTCGCCGCCCTGCGCCACCACCGCCAACGCCGGCGTCGCCAGCGTCATCCTCAGCGGCAGGCCCGCGAGGACGTGCATCGCCGCCCCGAACAGACTTGCAGCTAAGACGCCACCAGCCAGCCCGGCCCAGGTCTTGTTGGGGCTGATCGCGGGCCACAGCTTCGCGCCGCCGATCGCGCGCCCGGCGAAATACGCGCCGATGTCGGTCGCCCAGACCAGCGCCATCGCCCAGAAGGTCCACGCCACCCCTTCATGCTGTCGCCGCAGCACCGTCAGCGCGAGTACCGGCAGCCCGCAATAGATCGTCCCCAGCGCCAGCTCGCGCCGCCGCGTCACGATCACGGTGAAGAACGCCGCCCCCGCGAGCAGCCCGAGGACGAACCAGTCGCGCGTTTCCAGGATCACCGATGGCGGGGCCATGATGCACAACGGTACGAACAGCGCGAACTGCGCGGTCCGCTTCTGGCGCGCGGTGGCGCGGTGGAGGTCCGCCCATTCGCTCATCATCAGCAAGGCACCGACCACCACCAGCAGCCAGAACAACACGCCGCCCGCCCACAGCGCCACCGCCGCGACCGCGATCAGCGCGACGCCAACGAGGGCGCGGACGCGAAGATCGGACGGCTTGCTCACAGGCCTCCGTACCGCCGCTGGCGCTGCCCGAACGCCGCGACCGCCTCCGCCAGCTCCGCCGCGCCAAAATCGGGCCATAGCGTGTCGACGAACAACAGCTCGGCATAAGCCGCCTGCCACAGCAGGAAGTTGGACAGGCGTTGTTCGCCCGAGGTGCGGATCAGCAGGTCGAGCGGGGGCAGCTCGCGCGTTTCCAGCGCGGCCTCGATCATGTCCGCGTCGATCCGCGCCGGGTCGAGCGCGCCCTCGCGCGCCCGCTCCGCCAGCGACCGCGCGACCGATACCAGCTCGGCATGCGAGCCATAGTTGAGCGCGATCACCAGGATCGGCCCGGTGTTGCTCGCCGTCCGCCGAAGCGCGTCGTCAAGCAGCGCGCGCAGGTCGGGGGCGAAGCGGCTCTGGTCACCGATCAGCCGCAACCGCACATTCTCGCGCGCCATCTCGTCGATGTCGCTACGGATGAACAGGCGGAGCAGCCCCATCAGGTCGCTGACTTCCTCCTCCGGGCGCCGCCAGTTCTCGGAGGAGAAGGCATACAGCGTCAGCGCCTCGATCCCGAGCGCGCGCGCGGCCCGCGTCACGCGGCGCACCGCCTCCACGCCCGCCCGATGCCCGGCAAGCCGGGGCAAGCGCCGTTGCTTCGCCCAGCGCCCATTGCCGTCCATGATGATGGCGACGTGGCGGGGGGTGGGAGCCGTGGCCACCGCCACCGAAGCAGCATGGGCGGCGCTCAACGGCGCGCCTCCGGCGGAGTGCCGGGCCGCTCATGCCCCCGGCATGAGCTAAACAGCTGAAGCTGTTTGCCCGAGTGACGGGCACGGCCATGCCCCCGGCATGGCCTGCACAGCTGAAGCTGCGCGCCCGTCACTTACCCAGGATTTCCTTTTCCTTCGCGGCCGCCGCGGCGTCGAGCTCCGCCACCGTCTTGTCGGTCAGCTTCTGCAGATCGGCCTCGTGCCGCTTGCGCTCGTCTTCGCCGAACACGTTCTTCTTCTCGTCGGTCTTGAGGCTGTCCATCCCGTCGCGCCGGACGTTGCGGACGGCTATACGCGCGGCTTCCGCATATTTGTTGGCTAGCTTGGCAAGCTCCTTGCGGCGTTCCTCGGTCAGGTCGGGGATCGGCAGCCGCAGATTCTGCCCGTCGTTGATCGGGTTGAGCCCGAGCCCGGCGGAGCGGATCGCTTTCTCGACCGGGCCGACGTTCATCTTGTCCCACACCTGGACCGACAGCATTCGCGGCTCGGGCGCGGAGACGGTCGCGACCTGGTTCAACGGCATGTGGCTGCCATACACCTCCACCGTGACCGGATCGAGCAGCGTCGTCGATGCGCGCCCGGTACGCAGACCCCCGAGGTCGTGCTTCAACGCGTCCACCGCGCCCGACATGCGGCGCTCTAAATCGGACTTGTCATAGGCCGGCATGGGTCAGCTCCTGTTGGACGATCGTCGACACGCCCTCGCCGCGCAGCACGGAGGCGAAATTGCCGTGCTCGCGGATGTTGAAGACGACGATCGGGATGTTGTTGTCGCGGCACAAGGCAATCGCGCTCGCGTCCATGACCTTGAGGTCGTCGGACAGCACGCGCGAATAGGACACGGTGGGGTAGCGGGTCGCGCCCGGCACCTTCTTGGGGTCCGCGTCATATACGCCGTCGACGCTGGTCCCCTTGAACAGCGCGTCGCACTGCATCTCCGCCGCGCGCAGCGCCGCGCCGCTATCGGTGGTGAAGAAGGGTGAGCCCACCCCCGCCGCGAAGATCACCACGCGTCCTTTTTGCAGGTGGCGCTCGGCGCGGCGGCGGATAAAGGGCTCGCATACCGATGCCATCGGGATCGCGGACTGGACCCGGGTGTCGACGCCGATCTGCTCCAGCGCGTTCTGTACCGCCAGCGCGTTCATCACCGTGGCAAGCATGCCCATATAGTCGGCGGTCGCGCGCTCGATCCCCTTGGCGGCGGCGGACAGCCCGCGGAAAATGTTGCCGCCGCCGACCACCACGCACAACTCATGCCCGGCGGCGCGCGCGTCCGCGATCTCACCCGCGACCCGCGCCGTCACCGCCGGGTCGATGGCGAGCCCGCCCTCCCCCATCAGGACCTCGCCCGACAGTTTGAGCAGGACGCGTTTGAAACGGGGGGCGGACATGCGGAACGGATACTCGGGAACGGGGTAGCGCGAGAGCCTTAAGCGGCGCGGCAAGCGCGGGCAACCGCCTGCACCGAAACTCCTTGGGCTGCCTGATGGCAAGCCCACAACGCGTCGCCCCGGCCTCGTGCCGGGGACCTAACCCGCTCCGAGTGCTTCTCGCTCGGGGGGTAGGACCTTGATGGGTGCAGCCGCCGTGCCCGCCGACGTAACGTAAACACGCGCGGAGGGTTGGGCCCCGGCACAAGGCCGGGGTGACGCGAGCTGTGAAGGCGCGGCGGCCTTGCCGGCCTAAGCCGTCGGCTCGGGCGTCGGCTCGTCCTTCCTCTGCGGGACGCCGCTCGCCGCCGCGACCTCGGCGGCGAAGTCGCTCGCCTCGCGCTCGATGCCTTCGCCGAGCTGGAAGCGGAGGTAGTCGACCAGCTTGATCGTCGTTCCCGCGTCCTTGGCCACCTTGGCGACCACGTCCTGCACCGGGGTCTCGCCGTCGATCACAAACTTCTGAGTCAACAGCGCATTCTCCCGACGGAACTTGTCCACCGGGCCCTTGATGATCTTCTCGGCAATCTCGGGCGATTTGCCGACAATCTTGTCCGCGTTCTTCTCGCGGAAGATCGCCGCCTCGCGCTCGACCACCTGCGGGTCGATCGCATCGCCGGTCAACGCCAGCGGGAACGCCGCGGCGATGTGCATCGCCAGTTGCTTGCCCAGCGGCTCGAGCACGTCCGCACCCGCCTCGCTCTCCAGCGCGACGAGCACGCCGATCTTGCCCAGCCCGGCGCTCTGCTGGTTGTGCACATAGCTCACCACCGCGCCGCTGCCGACCGACAGCCGCTTGGCGCGGCGGATCGACTGGTTTTCGCCGATCGTGGCGATGTTGTTGGTCAGCACCTCGCCCACCGTCGTCCCCGACGGCATCGCCTCGGCCTTCAGCGCCTCGACATCGTCACCGGTCGCGAGCGCGATCTGCGTTACTTCGCGGACGAAATCCTGGAACTGCGCGTTCTTGGCGACGAAGTCGGTCTCCGAGTTCACCTCCACCGCCGCGCCCGTCGTGCCGCTGACCGCGACACCGACCAGCCCTTCGGCCGCGGTGCGGCTCGACTTCTTGGCGGCGGCGGCGAGCCCCTTGGTGCGCAACCAGTCCATCGCCGCGTCCATGTCGCCGCTCGTCTCGCCAAGCGCCTTCTTGCAATCCATCATCCCCGCGCCGCTCTTCTCGCGCAGGTCCTTGACCATCGAAGCCGTGATGTCGGCCATGTCCATATCCTCTAATCAGAATGTGTTCGCGGGCGAGGCGAGCAAACCGCCCTGCCCGCCCGCGACTGTCCTCCACGCTGTTCGCGTCAGGCGTGCGTCAGGCCGCCGGGGCAGCCGCCGCGAGCGCATGGCCCTCGGCATTGAGGTCGGTGTCGATCGGCGCGTCGACGCCCAGCGCCTGCTCGACCGGCGGCTCCGCCATCGCGCCGAAGTCGGTGCCACGCCGGGTCTGCTGCTCATGCCCGCCGCGTGTCGCCGCGATCGCAATCGCCTCGCAATACAGCCGGATCGCGCGGCTCGCATCGTCGTTCGCCGGGACCGGGAAGGCGATACCGTCGGGTGAGACGTTCGAATCGAGGATCGCCACGACCGGGATGCCCAGCGTGTTGGCCTCCTTGATCGCCAGCTCTTCCTTGTTGGCGTCGATCACGAACATCACGTCGGGCACGCCGCCCATGTCGCGGATGCCACCGAGCGACAGCTCGAGCTTGTCGCGCTCGCGGGTGAGCTGGAGCACCTCCTTCTTGGTGAGGCCAACGGTGTCGCCCGCCAGCTGCTCCTCCAGGCTCTTCATGCGCTTGATCGAGTTGCTGATCGTCTTCCAGTTGGTGAGCATCCCGCCCAGCCAGCGATGGTTGACGAAATGCTGGTTGGCGCGGCGCGCGGCGTCCGCGACCGGCTCCTGCGCCTGTCGCTTGGTGCCGACGAAAAGCACCTTGCCCCCGCCCGCGACGGTGGACGACACGAACTCCAGCGCGCGCGCGAACAGCGGCACCGTCTGCGACAGGTCGAGGATGTGGACGCCATTGCGATCGCCGAAGATGTAGGGCTTCATCTTCGGGTTCCAGCGGTGCGTCTGGTGGCCGAAATGCGCGCCCGTCTCGACGAGCTGCTGCATGGAGACGACAGGTGCCGCCATGGGGATAGTTCCTTTCCGGTTATGCCTCTGGGAAGCGGATATACCGCGGCTCCAAGCCGAGGCACCGGGCTATGATGCTTCCCATGCGGTGTTGAGAGCGGCGCGCATAGCCGCAGCCGGGCTGGAACACAAGCGCTTGACAGCTGGAACAGATATGGAACATACCGTGTTCAACACAGGACTGGTTTCCGACTCAGAGTCTCCGGACAAGTCCGGGATCAGAAAAACGCGCGTTGATTCAGGGCGCGAGGGAACCGGAACCAGTGCTGATCGATTAAGCCGTTGACATGGAAGGTCGCGGCCCAGGGAGGCGGACATGGTGATGCAGGTTCTGGCGAGTTTGGCATTTTCCGGCGCGGCGGCGGTTGCGGGCGGCACCATCTACACGTCGGTCGCCCCGCAGTGGCGGCGGATCCTCCGCCTCGCCAGCGGGCAGCCCGAGACCGCATTCGCGCCGCTCTCACAGCTTGTCCAGGCCGAGCGGCGGATTGCGGTCAGGCGCTGGTCGGCGACCTCGCGCCCGGCGGCGGACTGGCGCGCAGCCGCCTGACCCGCGCATAGCTCGCGACGCTGAACGGCAGCGTCGCGAGATAGCATAGGCTGATGATGCTGAGCGTCGGCCACGGCGCGGACACCAGCGCCGCGACGAGCAGCACGATTACCGCCAGCGCTTCGAACCGCACGTTGCGGCGCAGGCGAAGCGAGCGCCATGAGAAGCTGGCGACACTCGACACCATCAGCAGCGCGACCGCCGCTGTCCATGGCGCGACCAGCCAGGGCGAACGCAGCCAGTCCTGCCCCGTCCACAGCCACGCGAACATTGGCAGCATCGCCAACCCTGCCGCGACCGGCGCGGGCACGCCGGTCAGGAAGCCGGCGGACTTGTGCGGCTGATCCTCCGCGTCAATCGCCGCGTTGAATCGCGCGAGCCGGAGCGCGCAGAACACTGCCAGCAGCAGCGAGCAGATCCATCCGACCCGCGGCGCTTCGTGAAGCGACCAGAGGTACACGATCAGCGCGGGCGCGACGCCGAACGAGATCGCGTCCGAAAGCGAGTCGAGTTCCGCCCCGAACCGACTCTCGCCGTGGAGCAATCGCGCTATCCGCCCGTCGATGCCGTCGAGCACGCCCGCGACGATCACCATCGTCACCGCGCTGTCCCACGCGCCCGCGACGCCGAACCGCACGCCCGTCAGCCCCGAACACAATGCGAGCGCGGTGACCGCATTGGGCGCGACTGCGCGGAGCGGCAGGCCGGGGCGCGCGGTGATCGGTCGGCGACGAAGCGGCGAGCGCATCCGGGGCGCTACTGCGCGACGCCGGCGACGGGACGGCCGTGCATGCGCCCGATCACCGTCTCGCCCGCCAGCGTCCGCTGCCCGAGCACCACCTGCGGCGTCACGTCGTCCGGCAGATACACATCGACGCGGCTGCCGAACCGGATCAGCCCCACGCGCTGCCCGGTCGCGACCATGTCGCCCGGCTTGACGAAGCCGACGATCCGCCGCGCGACCAGCCCCGCAATCTGCGTAAAGCCGACGCGGCGGCCATCGAGTCCCTCCACCACGAAATGCTGCCGCTCATTCTCCTCGCTCGCCTTGTCGAGATCGGCATTGAGGAACTTGCCCGAGACATAGACGACCTGGCGGATCGTGCCCGCGATCGGGGTGCGGTTGATGTGGACGTCGAACACCGACATGAAGATCGACACCCGCACCAGCGCCGCCGCGCCCACTCCGTTCGGCCCGTCGAGCTCGCGCGGCACCGCGACCCGCTGGATCATGGTGACCAGCCCATCGGCGGGCGCAACGATCAGGTCCTCGCCCAGCGGCGTCGTGCGGATCGGATCGCGAAAGAACGTCGCTACCCAAACCGCCAGCCCGACCAGCGGCCAGAACAGCACCTTCCACACCAGCAGCGACAGCAGCGCTATCGCGACGGCGATCGCGACGAACACGCGACCCTTGGGGTGGACGGACGGGAAACGCCATTTGACGGTGGTGGTGGCGACCGGCGGCTTCTGGAGCGACGACATTCGCGGCGGTGTACCCGCCCTACCCGCGCGCCGCAACGTGGGGCCGGTGGTTGATCGGGAGCGGCGCGCCGCTTAGGGACCGGGCAACCCCCGCTCATAAGGACGCAAACGCATGGCGAAGATCAAGGTGAAGACGCCCGTCGTCGAGATCGACGGCGACGAGATGACCCGGATCATCTGGGAATGGATCCGCGAGCGCCTGATCAAGCCGTACCTCGACATCGACCTCGACTATTACGACCTCGGCATCGAGCATCGCGACGCGACCGACGACAGGGTAACGGTCGACAGCGCGCACGCGACGCAGAAATACGGCGTCGCCGTGAAGTGTGCGACGATCACCCCCGATGAGGCGCGGGTCGAGGAGTTCGGCCTCAAGAAGATGTGGAAATCGCCCAACGGCACGATCCGCAACATCCTCGGCGGCGTCATCTTCCGAGAGCCGATCGTGATGCGCAACGTGCCGCGGCTGATCCCTGGCTGGACGCACCCGATCGTGGTCGGCCGCCACGCGTTCGGCGACCAGTATCGCGCAACCGACTTCCGGGTTCCCGGCCCGGGCAAGCTGACCATGACCTGGACCGGCGAGAACGGCGACACGCAGCATTACGACGTGTTCGACTTTCCCGACTCGGGCGTCGCGATGGGCATGTACAACCTCGACGCCTCGATCCGCGACTTCGCGCGTGCGTCGATGCACTACAGCCTCGGCCGCGGCTGGCCGCTGTACCTGTCGACCAAGAACACCATCCTGAAGGCCTATGACGGCCGCTTCAAGGACCTGTTCGCCGAGATCTTCGAAGCCGAGTTCAAGGACCGGTTCAAGGCGGCGGGCATCGTCTACGAGCACCGGCTGATCGACGACATGGTCGCCAGCGCGCTCAAGTGGAATGGCGAGTTCGTGTGGGCGTGCAAGAACTATGACGGCGACGTCCAGTCTGACCAGGTCGCGCAAGGGTTCGGCAGCCTCGGGCTGATGACCTCCGTGCTGCTTACCCCGGACGGCAAGACGGTGGAAGCGGAGGCCGCGCACGGCACCGTCACGCGCCACTACCGCCAGCACCAGCAGGGCAAGGCGACCTCGACCAACCCGATCGCCTCGATCTTCGCCTGGACGGGCGGGCTGAAGTACCGGGGCAAGTTCGACGATACGCCCGACGTGACCCGTTTCGCCGAGACGCTGGAGCGCGTGTGCGTGCAGACCGTCGAGAATGGCGACATGACCAAGGACCTCGCGATCCTGATCGGCCCCGACCAGCGCTGGATGACGACCGAACAGTTCTTCGAGGCGGTGCGCGTCAATCTGGAGACGGAGATGGCGGGCTGGGCCTGACCTGCGTTGACCGGTGGCGCGGCGACGGCGGGTGGAGGATCACCCGCCGTCGCTCGCGTGTTTCGCTCCCGTCCAATCACGGGAGTTCGCGTATGAAGTATCTCATCCCCTGCGCCGCCGCGCTGTTGCTCGCGCCAGCCGCGTTCGCGCAGACCACCGCGCCCGCGCAGCAGACGACCACGCCTACGCCGACCGATCAGGCGAGCCCTGACTCGCAGTCCATGTCGACCGCCACCGATTCGAGCGGCGCGATGGCGACGCCCGCGTCGGGCGCGGTCGCGGCCAAGCCGACCGTCGGCGCGACGGTGTACGGCTCGGCCGGCACGCCGGTCGGCACGATAAAGGCAATGGACGCGCAATTGGTGACGCTGACCACCGCCAAGGGCGACATCCGGTTGCCGGTAGCGGGGATCGGCGCTGGCCCGAACGGCCCGACGATCGCGATGACCGCCGATCAGCTCAACGCCGCGATCGATCAGGCCAAAGCCGCGCAGCCGGTCGCGACGTCGAAGACGACCTCCGCTGCCACGACCAGCACAACCACCACCAAGACCTCGACCACGACGCGCAAACGTACGCCGCGCTGACCCGACCCGGCGGGCGGCGAGCCGTCAGGCCGCCGCCCGCGCCTCTTCCAGCGCCGCCCGCACCGCCGCGACCGCGTCCGCGGCCTTGCTCGCGTCCGGCCCGCCGCCCTGCGCCATGTCGGGGCGGCCGCCTCCGCCCTGCCCGCCCAGTGCGACCACCGCGCGGCGGAGCAGGTCGACCGCGTTTAGCGAAGCGGTGAGGTCATCGGTGACGCCGACCGCGACCGAGGCCCGGCCCGCGTTGGTGGCGACCAGCATCGCCAC
>CAXTTU010000076.1:0-11365 GCA_964247225.1 uncultured Sphingomonas sp.
GTGCTGGAGTGATGGATGATGGGTGATGGCACAAGCGTGGAACGAACGTGCAACCTCGTTCCCCGGCGAAGGCCGGGGCCCAGTCACGATGGTCTCGCAAAGTGAGTGCTTCCCCTCACCGACCACCCTGACTGGGCCCCGGCCTTCGCCGGGGAACTCCCCCCTTTCCTAATCAAGCCGGAAAAGGCCCGCATGACCGACGCGACCAACCCCGTTGCCCCCGACCCCATCCCCCGCATCACCCGCGACGATCCGGCGGCGGGGAGCGGCGATGTGGTGGCGGAGAATGTCGCGGCGTTGAAAAGGCTGTTCCCGGCGATCGTCACCGACGGCAGGGTCGATTTCGACGTGCTGCGCCAGTTGCTCGGGGACACGGTGGAGGAGGGGGCCGAACGCTATGGCCTCAACTGGAAGGGCAAGACGCGCGCCCGCGCCTTTGCGCTCACCCCCAGCCTCGGCACGCTGCGCCCGGCGCGGGCGGACAGCAAGGATTGGGACAGGACTAGGAACATCGTGATCGAGGGCGACAATCTCGAGGTGCTCAAGCTGCTGCGCAAGAGCTATGCGGGCCGCGTCAAGCTGATCTATATCGACCCGCCGTACAATACCGGCAAGGACTTCGTCTATCCCGACAATTACACGGACAGCCTGGCGAACTACGAGACGCTGACCGGCCAGCGCGGCGCGGACGGCGCGCGGCTGACCAGCAACAAGGAGGCGAGCGGGCGGTTTCACACCGACTGGCTCAACATGATGTACCCGCGGCTGATGCTGGCGAAGGAGCTGCTCCATGAGAATGGCGTGTTGTGCATCAACATCGACGACCGTGAACTAGACTCAGTGCGAGCGCTGCTCAGAGAGATCGTCGGTGAGGAGAACGCCCTTGGAACTATCGTAAGAGCCACTGGGACAACAACCGGTCAAGATAGTGGCGGCCTCGGTAGCTCTTTTGACTACATAGTTTGCTACTCTCGTAATTCAGATTTCGTGATCTCTGGCCTTCCGCTTAGTGACAAAGATAAAGAACGGTTCCAAGACTCTGATGAGAGAGGCTTCTACTCGACACTTCAGCTTAGGAAAACCGGTAATGCCGACAGACGGCACGATCGGCCTTCCATGTTTTACCCAATCAAAACGCCCGATGGTAGCATGGTGCTTCCGTTGGGACCCGGAGGTTATGAAAGCCGTTGGCGCTTCGGCCCAAGCGCCTATAAAGACGCGGTGGAGAATGATCTGATAGTATGGAAGTTGATGGATGGTGGGTACAAGCCCTACGTCAAATATTACTCGGACGGTCGTACAAAACGTCCTTCGCCCTTATTTGACGATATCGACGGTAACAAGAAAGCAACGATTGAGGTAAAGCAGCTTCTGGCCGAAAATGTTTTCTCCAATCCTAAGCCGGTGGAGCTTCTTTCAAGATTACAGCTTATCTTTGCCGACCCTTCATCAATCATCCTCGACTTCTTCGCCGGCTCCGGCACCACCGGCCATGCCGTAATGGCGCAGAACGCCGCCGATGGCGGCGACCGCCGCTACATCCTGGTCCAGCTTCCCGAGCCGCTCGACCCCGCCAAGGCCGAACAAAAGACCGCCGCCGATTTCTGCGACCGGCTGGGCCGCCCCCGCACCATCGCCGAGCTGACCAAGGAACGCTTGCGTCGGGCCGGGGAGAAGGTGAGGGCGGACAACCCCGCGGCGGACGTCGACACCGGCTTTCGCGTCTACAAGCTCGCCACCTCCAATCTGAAGCCGTGGCAGCCGGGCCCCGACCTCGCCGCCGACCTGCTCGACGCGGCCGACAACCTCCTGCCCGGGCGGAGCGAGGACGACCTGCTCGCTGAGCTGCTGCTCAAGACCGGCGTCGACCTCGTCCTGCCCGGCGAGACGCGGACGGTGACGCAGCGGACCGTGCACGCGTTCGGCGGCGGCACGCTGATCGTCTGCCTCGCCGACATACCCGCGCACGCCGCAACCGCGCTGGGCGAGGGCATCTGCGACTGGCTGGAGGTGCTCGATCCGCCGGGGCGGACGACGTTCTTCTTCCGCGACACCGCGTTCGACCCCGGCGGCAACCACGCCGCCGAGGCCAAGGCGAACCTCGCCGCCACGCTCCGCCAACGCAGGGGCGATGCGCGGATCGAGAAGCTGGGGGCGATATGAGGGGGGTGGACCGGCCCGATCCCGCCTTTTTCGTCACCCCGGGCTTGATCGAACCGGTCGCCGTGTCCCCCGGACACGGCTGCAACCGTCCGGGGGACGGTTGCACCGGTTCGATGGGTCCCGCTTCTTCTGGCGGCGTGGAAGAAAGAAGCGGGACCCCGGCTCAAGGCCGGGGTGACGGGGGTGGCCGGGGTGACGAGGTTGGCCGGGGTGATGGGGTTGCTCGGGGAGCGTCGCGATGAAGTCCGTCCCCGGGACCGCGCCCCCTCCGTCGGCGCGTGCCGCGCCGCCACCTCCCCGTGAACGGGGAGGAGCGAAATGAAGTTCGTCTTCGAATCCGACCTCCCCCACCAGCGCGCCGCCATCGACGCCGCACTCGGCGTGTTCGGCGATGCGACCGCGGGCTCGGCGGCGACCTTCACTGTCGCGCCGCTCGAGATCGCGGGGCAGCTCGCGCTGGCGGAGCAGGGCGCGGGCATCGGCAACCACTGCGCGCTGGCGGGGGACGACTGGCTCCCCAATATCCAGGCGGTGCAGCGGGCCAATGCGCTGGAGCCCGATGCGAAGTTCCGCGCGCCCGACTTCACGATCGAGATGGAGACCGGCACCGGCAAGACCTATGTGTACCTGCGCACGATTATCGAGCTCAACCGCCGCCACGGCTTTACCAAGTTCGTGGTCGTGGTGCCCTCCGTCGCGATCCGCGAGGGGGTGAAGAAGTCGATCGAACAGACCCGCGAGCATTTCGCCCGTCACTTCGACGGCGTGCGGCTCCACGACTTCGTCTACGACCGCGCGAAGCTCGGTCGCGTCCGCGAGTTCGCCACCGCCGCCGACATCCAGGTGATGATCGTCACCATCCAGTCGATCAACAGCACCACCAACGTGTTCTACGACGCGGGGCAGGAGGCGCTGGGCGACCGCGCCGCCGCCGACTGGGTCGCGCGGACGCGCCCGATCCTGATCGTCGACGAACCGCAATCGGTCGAGGGCGGGCTGAAGGGCGCGGGGCGCAAGGCGCTGGCGGCGATGAACCCGCTGGCGATGTTCAAATACACCGCGACGCCGGTGAACGTGGTGCACACGCTGTACCGGCTCGATGCGTTCGACGCCTTCCAGCTTGGCCTCGTGAAGCGCATCTGGGTCGACGGCGCGAGCATCCGCGACGCGAGCAACAGCCCGTTCGTCCGATTGCTCGACGTGGAAGCGCGCCGCGGCCACGCGCCGCGCGCCCGGGTCGAAATCCACCGGCAATTCGCCACCGGGCCGAAACCCGAGCAGCTATGGGCGCACGAGGGCGACACGCTGGAGGAGCTGTCCGGGGGCCGCGCGCTCTATGCCGGGCTGGAGATCGGCCATCTCGACGCGGGCGCGAAGACGATGCAGCTGATGCTCCCCGGCGATATCCGCACCCTACAGCGCGGCGAGGTTCACGGCGACGACACCGCCGACGCGCTCGCCGCCGCGATGATCGCGCGGACGATCGAGCACCATTTCCGCACCGAGCTGCGCAACCGCCCGATCGGCATCAAGACGCTGTCCTTGTTCTTCGTGCCCTCGGTTGCGGACTATCGCGTCTATACCGGTGAGGGGCCGAGGAAGGGCCCGCTCGCCGAGGTATTCGAACGCGAATACCGCAAGCTCGCCGCCCGCCCTGAGTTCCGGACGCTGTTCGTGAACACGCCCGCCGACGCGGAGGCCGCGCATGGCGGCTATTTCAGCGGCGACAAGCACTCGGTCACGCCCTTCGAGGACAAGGCGTTTTCCAAGAGCACCGGCGACGACAAGGTGGAGGAGCGCACCTTCGACCTCATCATGCGCGACAAGGAGCGGCTGCTCGACGAGGCCGTGCCCTTGCGTTTCCTGTTCAGCCATTCGGCGCTGCGCGAAGGGTGGGACAATCCCAATGTGTTCCAGATCTGCACGCTGCGCGCGATGGGCAGCGAGCGCTCGCGCCGCCAGTCGATCGGCCGCGGCCTGCGCCTGCCGGTCGACGCGGACGGGCTGCGCCGCCGCGACGAGGGGATCGCGCGCCTGACGGTGGTCGCCGACACCGACTATGCAACCTTCGCCGACGAATTGCAGACCGAGCTGGAGAAGGAGACCGGGCGCCCCTTCGGGCGCGTCAGCGTGGAGGTACTCGCCAAGCTCTATTATCCCGTCGCCGGCGAGAGCCAGCCGCAGGTGCTGGGCGTGGCGGAGGCGCGCGCCGTGTTCACCGGCTGGGCGGAGGCCGGGCTGGTCGACACGCTCGGCAAGGTCACGGAGGCGATGCGCGCGGCGGTCGCGGCGGGGGCGGTGCCCCTGCCCGCGACGCTCGGCCCGGAGGCGCGCCTCGCGGTGACCGCGCTGGCGGAGCGGCTGGCCGCCAGGCTGGTCCATGACAAGGACGATGCGGTTCGCGTCGAGCGGCACGAGGAGCTGATCGCGTCCGACGCCTTTCGCGCGCTCTGGGCCAAGGTGTCGGCGCAGACCCGCTATCGGCTGCAATTCACCGACGAGGCGCTGATCGCGCGCGCGGCGGAGTATCTGCAAATGATGCCCGACCCGGCCACCGCCCGCGTCACCTGGGCGAGCGCGGAACTCATCGTCGCGCGCGACGGCGTCGATACGGATACGGGAAAGGGCACGATCGCGGCGGCGCGCCACATCGGCGGTTTCGCGGGCCCGATGCCCGACATCCTCTCCGAACTGGCGGGCAGGACCAACTTGCCGAGGAAGATCGTCGCCCGCATCCTGGTCCGGTCCGACCGCCTCCATTGGGCGGGAAACAACCCGTCCGCGTTCGTCGAGCTCGCGCACAAGGCGATCGCGCTCGCCCGCCGCGACGTGCTGACGCACGGGATCACCTATGAGCAGACGGGCAGGTATTTCGACCAGACGCTGTTCAAGCCGTTCGAGGCCGATGCCGACGATCTCGTCCGCGTCGATCGCGGCCCGATGACCTATGTCCGTGTGGACTCAGCAACGATCGAACGACCGATCGCCGAGGCGCTGGACCGGGCCGAACCGGTCGCGGTGTTCGCGAAGCTCCCGCCCGACTTCAAGATCGAGACGCCGCTGGGCAGCTACAATCCGGACTGGGCGGTCGCGGGCACCGCCTCGACGATGCACCTCGTCTCGGAATCGAAGAGCGACTTCACGACGCTGCGCGACGACGAGGAAGCAAAGATCCGGTGTGGCGAGGCGCATTTCAGGGCGCTCGGCATCAGCTATGTGAAGGCGGTCTCCGCCGAGGAGATACTGGCGCGGCTGGTCGCCGACTGACTCAGATCGGCGGCTCACCGGAAAGGTACGGATCGACCGGCACGTCCGCCGGGACGGAGATGGGCGGCACCGGGCGGGCCGCGGCCGTCGCGAGCCAGGCATCCCCGCCCGCCCTGTTGCGTGTGGAGCCGTCGCCGCGCGTCGCGACGCGTCCATAGACCGGCCGCTCGCGATCCGACGGGGAGCCGGCGAACATGGCGGCGATGTTGCCGTAAGTGCTCGGGTCCCGCCCATCGAGGCTGAGCCGATCGTTGAGGTAGCAAGCGGTCGCCCACGCCGCTTCCGGGCTGCGCGTGCTCGCAATGAGGTACTTGCCCCAGTACATCCGCAGGTTGTTGTGCATCCACCCGTCAATCAGGAACTGGCGCTGGCATGCATTCCAGGTCTCGTCGCGCGTCTCCCCACGCAGTATCCGCTCCAGCGGCTCGGCGTCCGGTCGCGGGTCCCGGGCATGGTCGCCGAGCGTCGCGCGCGCCCAGCCGGCCACCCGGTCATATCGCTCGGGTGCGGGGAGCTGGCTTGCCTGAAAGTGGAACCACTCGCGCCAGCCGAGCAGCTCGTCGGCGAACTTCCGCTTGTGCTGCCCCCCGGCCCCTGCCGCCGCGACCCTCGCCATGATCTCGCGCGGACCGATGACGCCGAAGTGCAGATAGGGCGACAGGCCGCTCGCCCCGTCCGGCTGCGTGGCGTCGTTGCGGGTCGACGCATAGCCGGGCAGCACGTCCGAGAGCAGCCGCGCCAGCCGCGCCTCCGCCGCCGCCCTGCCGGCGGGGTGCATGGCGCTGACGGGAAGCGTGTGGTCGATGTTCAGCGTGGCGACCAGATCGTCGAGATCGGCTTCCACAAGATCGTCGGGGACGAACGGCAGCGTGCCGACATAAGGCGCGACATCGGGCACCTCATCCTCTGCCTCCAGCCAGGCGGCGCGCTCCGGCTCGTGCCCGCGCAGGAAGGCTGACCGCCCCCGAACCTCGCTCCCGATCAGCGCCGGTGGCACCAGGCAGGCGGCATTCACCGCATAGACCGGAGCGGTTGCGCGCTCGGCGACGCGCCCGACCTGCCACCGGGCGACGAAGGTCGGCTGGTCCTCCACCACGATCGCCGCGGCGTCGGTGCCGAGCCGGTACACGAGCCCCTTCTCGCGCCGCCCTTCCCGGTCGACGTGACCGACAAAAGCCAGTCCACGCTCTCGGCAGCCGGACGCCAGATCGTGGCTCGCGCCCAGGATGAAGCGGTGCAGCCGGTCGGACGCGTAGGGATAGTCTTCCCGCACGCCGTGGTAGACAAGCACGGGTAGCCGCAACGCGTTGCCGAGCCGGACGGCGGCGTCGATCACCGGGTTGTCGCGGGCGCGCAGCGCCTGCTGAAGCCAGCACAGGACGTAGCGGCCGTCGCGCTTCAACGACCGTCCATTCAGCAGGCGTACCCGCGGCACCTCGCGCCAGCTGGCGAGCGCGGGCGGCAGCGCCGGCGTCACCACCCCATGCTCCCCGGCACGCCCTTGAACGGGCCGGCGACGTCGGAGGTGATCCAGCCGCCATAGAAGCCGCCCGGTTGCGGCCGCACCTGCTCGCCATCGACCGTGCACCGGTCGAGCGGCGCGGCGTAGAAGGCGACGTGATCGCGCAGTGCCGCGAAGGCGCGGGAGGGATCGGGATAGCTCCAGGCGATGTCGCGCAGCAGCGTGCCGCCGACCGCCAGATGCCAATACATTGCGTGCCCCTTCCACTCGCAGAACGACCGGCGATCGGAGGCGTGGAGCAACCCCGGCGCGATGTCGGTTGGCGGCAGGTACCAGCTCGGCGGATGGCTCGTTTCCAGCGTGCGGACGGCGGCGCTCGTTTCGGCCACGAGCGTGTCGCGATGCTCGATGCGCAGGTGACGGTTGCTCGGTTCGGCGACCGCCGGACGCGGAAAGCGCCAGACGCTTTCCTGACCGGGGCCAACCGGATCGGGCCGGGGCCTCACGCCCGCGCCCCGGATCGCGCGAGCCAGCGCTGCAGGCGGGGACGGACGCGCAGGAAGCGGAGGTACAGGCGCTCCATCGCCGCGAGCACCACCGGGTTGCGCGCGACCAGGCCGACCGGTCGCAGCAGCGGAATGGCGCGCCACATGGCCGCGAACGCAGCGGCGCCGGACAGGAGGGGTCCGCCGTCCTCACGGGCATGGAAGCGGGCCAGCAGATCGACTCGGTCTATCGGACATGCCTGCGTGCCGGTCGCGTCGACGAAGGTGATGCTGCCCCGCCGATCGAGCCGGCGCATCAGCGCGATCTCGCGACGGCAGAGCGGGCAGCCGCCGTCGTGCCAGACGGTGACCCGGCTCATCGCCCGTCCACCGGATTGTCGCGCCGGATCCGTTCGGCGAGCAGGGTCGCGAAGCCGAGCCAGAGCACGAACGGTACCCCCGCAGCGGCGGCGGGCCGGTCGACCTTGGCGGCAGTCGCGACATAGGCCGCGCCCGTCGCGACCATCGCCGCCGACGCCGCGGCACTCGCCCCCAGCCGCCGCTTGCGGAAGAGCAGCTCGGTCCAGCCGCCCACGGTGGCGGTGTTCACCAGCCAGAGACAGACGGCCGCGTTGCGCGACGGGTCCGATGGCCGACGCAGCAGCCGGTAGCCGCCGACCGCCAAGCCCGCCTCCAGCACCGGCCACACCGCCCCGAACGCCGGGTCCGGCGGCGTGAAGCCCGGCTTGTCGAGGCGACGATACCAGCGGCGGATGGCAGGGTGCGACGGGTCGGGCGCGTTGCGCCGCCCTACGGCCGCGCTCGCGCCGAGCACGATCCCGACCGCGCCGAGCGCCTGCAACGGCGAGAGTGCGCGAGCTGGCGCGGCGGCGCTGGCGGCGGGCTTCAGGATGCGGCGGGACATGGAACAACGACCTTCTCTATCCCCGCACAACGGATGAAACGCGCCGAGGTAACCGACGCGCCGGTGATCCTTGCGCGGTCGGACCCACGCCCGGACGGTCGCAAGGGCTCCATCGGCTGGACATGGTGACAGGGCCATTGCTCGCCGGTTTCGCTGGCCGATCGCAGGGCGTCAGCCGCGCCGTTCGACCTTTGCGAGTTCCGCCGCTCGCCATGCCTCCCAACGCCGGAGCAAAACGACGCGCCGTTCGCCGATCGGCTGATCCAGACGTTCGGCAGCCTGCATCCGATCGGTGCGGAAGTGGCGGAAGCCGCCTCGCATCTCGCACCACGCGATCAGCACGCGCCTTGTGTCGGAATAGCCGAGCAGGACGGGCCAGACGACCCGCTCGGTCCGCTCGCCGTTCTCGGCGCGGTACCGGAGGCGCAGCTTCACCCGCGTGCGAATGGCGTCCCGCACGCTTGCGAGGTCCACAATCTCTTCCGCCTCGTCGAGCGGTGGCTCGGTGGCCGTGCTCGGTTCCGCGATGAACGGCCTCAGCCGGGCGGGCACGGCGGCGGCGATCTTGGCGACAACGTCGCGGGCGGCGGGCGACAGCAACGGGTCGCCGCGTGCCGTGACCCATTGCGCGCCCAGCACGACCGCTTCCAGCTCCGCCGGGGTCAGCATCAGCGGCGGCATGTCGTACTCGGGGCTGAGCAGATAGCCGAGCCCCGCCTCGCCCGTGATCGGCACCCGCTGCGCCATCAGGTCCGCAACGTCGCGGTACACGGTGCGCGTGGACACTTCCAGCTCGGCGGCCAATGCGGCACCCGTCATCGGCAGGGTCGATCGGCGAAGGATCTGGATGATCTGGAACAGCCGTCCGGCCCGGCGCATGGGTGGTTCCTGCTGACACAACGGTGGCAGCAGGCCTGTGCCACAAGCTCGTCTCGCACAACCCGATGACACGTCCAGCCTGGGAAACAGCCATGAAGTTTGCCTCCGTCCGTCTCATTGCCGCCGATATCAGGGCGATGGTCGCCTTTTACGAAATGGTGACCGGCCAAGCCGCCGAATGGCTCGCGCCGCAATTTGCGGAGATCGTCACGCCCGCCGCCACCCTCGCCATCGGCAGCGCCGAGACGGTCGCCGCCTTCAGCGAAGGAAGCGCCGAGCCGGGCGCGAACCGCACGGCGATCCTGGAGTTCATGGTCGATGACGTGGACGCGGCGTTCGCCCGCCTGAAGGACAAGGCGGACTTGGTGCATGAGCCCAAGCTGCTTCCCTGGGGCAACCGCTCGGTCCAGTTCCGCGATCCGGAGGGCACGGTCGTCAGCCTGTTCATGCCCGTCACCGACGCCGCGAAAGCACGCTTCGGATCGCGGTAGGCGACCGCGCAATTTGTTCAGATCACATCACTGCATCTAAGGAAGCATAACGGAGGAGAACGGTGCTGGCCCTCTGCCGCGTTCAACGACGTCAGTGCCGCTTGGAGGAGCTGGCGACGACCCTCAGCAGTCCCTACCCACGCGGCATCTTGAGGTCGATCAAAGAGGTGCAGTCAGGGAAGTAGGCTGCCGAGACCCAGGCCCGTTTGCGCCATGAGAGGCAGGGTCGCTGGTTTCCACGGCTGCACCGCGTTAAACACGGCCCCGCAAAGCGCGCAAAACTGCGCGGGTTTGAGCGGCGGCTACTGCTGGAGCGCTTATCGCCAGAAAACCGGAACGATGGTGCCCAGAAGAGGACTCGAACCTCCACGCCCTTGCGAGCGCCAGCACCTGAAGCTGGTGCGTCTACCAATTCCGCCATCTGGGCACGGGGTAGGCGGCGGGCTCTAGGGGGCGCGTAGCGGCCTTGTCAACGGGGGGCGGGGCGGGCAAGGGCGCGGGCGGACCGGAGGACATGCGCGCGTGAAGAACAAGCTGGTGACGCTGATCGGCGGCGGCGGGTTCGTCGGGCGCTACATGGCG
The DNA here is from genome assembly GCA_964247225.1 of uncultured Sphingomonas sp. Taxonomy (GTDB): domain Bacteria; phylum Pseudomonadota; class Alphaproteobacteria; order Sphingomonadales; family Sphingomonadaceae; genus Sphingomonas. The sequence goes on from CAXTTU010000076.1 coordinate 10,255, forward strand.
CAAGGGCTGATGCGCTCGGGCGCGCGGGTGCGGCTGGCGCAGCGCGACCCGCGCCAGGCCTATTTCGTCCGCGCGCAGGCGGCGTTGGGGCAGATGCAGTTCGTCGCCGCGGACCTGACCCGCCCGGACACGATCGCGCGCGCGCTCGACGGCGCGGACATGGCGGTCAATCTCGTCGGTGCATTCGCGGGCAACCTCGACGCCGTTCACGTCCGCGGGCCGGAGGCGCTGGCGCGGCAAGCGGCGCGGGCCGGGGTTGAGGCGCTGGTGCACTTGTCCGCGATCGGTGCCGACCCGCGCGCCGCGTCGGTGTACGCGCGCACCAAGGGGGAGGGCGAGGCGGCGGTGCTCGCCGCGTACCCCAACGCGACCGTGCTGCGCCCGTCGGTGATCTTCGGGCGCGAGGACCAGTTTCTCAACCGCTTCGCCCGGATGATCGAGACGCTGCCGGTCGTGCCCGTGCTCAGGAGCGGCGCGCGGTTCCAGCCGGTCTATGTCGCCGACGTCGCCGACGCGGCAGTGGCGGCGTTGAAGGACGCGGGGTCGTTCGGCGGCAAGACGTTTGAGCTGGGCGGGCCGGACGTGATGACCATGGGCCAGATCCAGCGCTTCCTCGCTGAGGCGACCGGGCGGACCCCGCGCTTCCTCGACCTGCCCGATGCCGCGGGAGCGCTGCTCGCGCGGCTGCCGGGGTCGCCGATCAGCGTCGACCAGTGGCTGATGCTCGGGCAGGACAGCGTGGTGGCGGGAGAGAATGGCTTGATACCGCTGGGCGTGACGCCGACCGCGATGGCGGCCGTCGCGCCGGGCTATCTCGTCCGCTATCACAAGGCGGGCCGGTTCGGCGTCCGCGCGGCGGTCGAGGCCTGATTTTCGAAGCGCCAAGGGGCATCTCGCGTTGCATCACCTGCTCACCATCATCCTGCTCGGCGTGCTCGAGGGCGTGACCGAGTTCCTGCCGGTGTCGTCCACCGGCCACCTGATCCTCGCGGGCGCGCTGCTCGGCTATGACGAGGCGCAGTGGAAGCTGTTCAACGTCGTGATCCAGCTGGGCGCGATCGCGGCGATCGTGGTGCTGTACTGGCGGACCTTCTGGACGGTGCTGCGCGGG
>CAXTTU010000077.1:0-927 GCA_964247225.1 uncultured Sphingomonas sp.
GCGTGCTGTTGATCGAGGACGAGCCCACCACCGCCAAGGCGATCGAGCTGATGCTCACGACCGAGGGGTTCAACATCTATACCACCGACCTGGGTGAGGAAGGTCTCGATCTGGGCAAGCTGTACGATTACGACATCATCCTGCTCGACCTCAACCTGCCCGACATGCACGGCTATGACGTGCTCAAGAAGCTGCGCGTCGCGAGGGTGTCGACGCCGGTGCTGATCCTGTCGGGCGTCAACGAGATGGACAGCAAGGTCCGCTCGTTCGGCTTCGGCGCGGACGACTATGTCACCAAGCCGTTCCATCGCGAGGAGCTGGTCGCGCGCATCCACGCGGTCGTGCGCCGGTCGAAGGGGCATTCGCAATCGGTGATCCGCACGGGCAAGCTGGCGGTCAACCTCGACGCCAAGACGGTCGAGGTCGACGGCGCGCGCGTCCACCTGACGGGCAAGGAATATGCGATGCTGGAGCTGCTCTCGCTCCGCAAGGGCACCACGCTCACCAAGGAAATGTTCCTCAACCACCTCTATGGCGGGATGGACGAGCCCGAGCTCAAGATCATCGACGTGTTCATCTGCAAGCTGCGCAAGAAGCTGTCGATGGCGTGCGAGGGGGAGAACTACATCGAGACGGTGTGGGGGCGTGGGTATGTGCTGAGGGAGCCGGAGGAAGTGGTGGCGACGCAAGTCGCATAGCAGGCGCGGCTACGCCCGAGCCGATGCGCGAAGCGCAGCTATGCGACCGGCCGGCGGGTCGGCGCGCGGCGCAAGCCGCAAGACGAGCCCGTCCGACGTGACCGGCGCGGCTTTGCCGCGACGCCCCTTCTACCCTAGAACGTCCTGACCTTAGCCAACGCGCCTGCCGCGTCCGGCACCACCAACTCCTCCTCCCGCTCGGCGACCCCAAGCGCGGCCCCGCTCTCCT
>CAXTTU010000077.1:937-11356 GCA_964247225.1 uncultured Sphingomonas sp.
GGTATGTGTTGCGGGAGCCGGAGGAAGTCGCGGCCACGAAGGTGGCTTAGCGGCGAAGACGCTAAACACCGGTGCGCGAAGCGCATCGCCGCGACCGGGCGGCGGGTCGTCGCGCGGCGCAAGCCGCTAGCCGAACCCGTCCGACGTTCCGGCGCGGCTCCGCCGCGACGCCCCTTCTACCCTAGCACTCTCACCCTCGCCGTCGCGCCCGCCGCGTCCGGCACCGCCGCATCCTCTTCTCGAGCGGCAATCGAAAGCGCCGCGTCGCTCTCCCGCGCCGCCGCTGGTCGCTCCCCCGTCTCCCAATCGATCTTCTCCAGCGCCGCCTTGCGCTTGGCGAACATGCCCAACAGCTTGGTAATTGCCGCGTCCGTCTCCTCGGCGGTGGTCACATGCTCATTGTGCGCCCGGCGCTTCTGCCCCAGCACCACGCGCTTCATGTGCATCCCCATCGCGTTGATCACCTGATCGAAGGTCATCACCATCAGCGGCGAGGGAGGCTCGACGCCCAGCTCGTCCCAATGCGCGGCCATTTCCTCGGGCGCGAGCGAGCACAAGGCTGATTCCATTACCGCGAACTCCAGCCGCTCATGCCCCTGCGCGAGCGCCGCATCCATCCGGTCGGCGAACTGGTCGGAGCGTCGGCGGCGCTTGTAGATGTTGCTCTTGGTGAACCCGACGGCCCGGCAAGCGAGCGAGACGTTGCAGGTAGCGGCCAGCTCCCGAAGGAACATGGCCTCGCCCTGTTCCGACAGGTGGCCCGGCTGCGCGCGGCGCACCTGCCGCTCGCCGTTCTTGCCGACCCGGACGCTGTATTCTCCGCCAACCGTCTTGGCACCCGATGCCTTGGGTGTGACCGGCCCCGACTTCGCCAATGTGGCGCGCGCGAAGCCGAGCGCCGCCGCCCATTCGGTCGCAAAGGCGGGGTGCGCCCGGCGGCGGCGACGCCAGGTCTGCACGGCGATGCCGACCCGATCGGCAGAAAGCTGGACGTTCCCCGTCCGCCGCAGCTCAGCGAGAAAGCGGCGGCATTGCTGGCGTTGCTCGGGTTTCATGTTGCGCATGGGCGGGCTCCGGTCGAGTCTGTTCCCGCCCTGTTCCGCTATCTGCTCCAACATTGCCAGCGTTTCAGCTCACTTGAGGGTAACGGCCCCGACCCGTGATTGGGTTCACGCCCATGTCAGCTACAAGCAAACGGTGAACACCCTTGCGGGTACGCCACGGCCGAAGGAGTTGACTTCGAAACAATGCCGCGCATTTATAGAATGGCGATGTCAGATGATCAGCAGATTGGGCCTGAGCACGGATCTCCTGGCCCGGACCAACCGGCTCCGAGGCCGCTGCCGGTCGAACGCGATCCCAACTTCTTACATGTGTTTGCTGATCAGACGATGGTCATGCACCTGGGGCGGGATACGGATTTGGCTTTCCTCACGAATGCACCGGGATTGAAATCCGTTGCCGGCCTGAATGACGAGGATCGTGAGATGGCCGCCGTTGAAGTAACGCATCGGTTGAACGAAATGGTTCGGGTGCGCCTTTCCCCACTCACGGCAGTTACGCTGGCCATGCAGATATTGCGAGAGTACGGCGGACGTGGGGCACTGAATACGCCGTTGTTGGTCGAACAACTTAACCAGTGGGCAGAGCAGACCAATGCCGATACGGTTGGAAAGACGCAATGATGCTGACACACGACTCTCTCGCCTATACGAAAGAGACCGAGGCTTGGAACAACGCATCCGGAACACCGTCTGCGCTACAGCTTGACCAGAAATCTGTCTACGATGACTATGACCCTCATTCATTCGCAATAGGGACTAAGGTCTTTCGGAATCGTCCGTCTCGATCCGATGTACCACAGGAACCTGGATCAAACATCCACTGGCTACGCCGCCCGGTTCCCGCCATCTTGCTCGACCCTAATGGGTCCCGGCAACTCGCCAAAGCAGCGTTGCTATGGGGCGGCGTTCGCGCCGCGCTGGTTGCATGGAGCGCCCTCCGGGATGATTGGGACGGCGATGACGCGGTTGCACCGGTAGCGTCGCAGCTAAGGGCGGCTGAGAGATTTGTCGCTGGATCGGAGGCGCATTGTGTCCGCGAACCCCGGACTTATGTTACTGCGGACGGCGAAATCGGCTTCCACTGGGACGGCGCGACCAAGGCGACAGTGTCGTTTCTGCCGTCCGACCGATTTCTGGTCTTCTGTCCCCGGGAAGGCGATGAGCCGTTGCGGATCGCTGGCCCCCTCGACATCGCCGCGTGCTCGGCGGAGATGTTCAAGAGCCTCGCGGCCCTGCGCTGATTGGTGGGCTGGACCGATCGACCGGATGATGCACCTGTATGCCCGGGCGGGCGAGGCGCGGTGGCTGATGGTGAGCAGGTTGCACGGCTAAACATCCCGCAAAACCCGCCCCTGGGCTACCAATGGCTCAGACGACGCGATGTGATTCGACCGAAACACGCATTCACCGACCAGTGCGGCAATTCGGACGGCTTATCCGTCGATCGGTGCTCGTACCTCACGGACCAAGAGATCAGGACCCGAGCCGAACGGGCTACGACGGAGCTCAACGCACGCCGGGTTCGAGAGGGCAAACCGCCCAACCGCTATTCGGGTGGCGCTTACGTTGCTTCGGTGCAGCGGTTACGCGCGCTTAGGGCTGTTGCGGGCAAGTCGGAACGGATCATCTTCGTGTATGATGATGCAAGCACCGACAACGCGGAGCACGCGGTCGTTCGGTTGTCGGACGTAGTGCCTGAGGAGGAAGTGGCGGGACTTCTGGATGACATCCGGACGTGTTTCGACCATTTCATCGCGCCGGATGCAACGCCGTAGCGCTACAGCTTCGGGGCGACGCATCTGCTTCGCCACCCTCACCCCTTCCCCCTGCTCCACACCTTGTGCCCCCCCACCCACGTCTCCTCCACCGCCGTCGCCCTTAGTTCCGCCGGAGTCGCCAGCAGCGGGTCGCGGTCGACGATCACGAAGTCGGCGCGCTGGCCGGGTTCCAGGCTGCCGAACTGCTTCTCCGCGAAGCCTGCGTACGCGCCGCCGCCGGTGTACGCCCACCATGCCGCCTCGCGCGTCACCCGCTCCTGCGGTTGCCAGCCGCCAAACGGCTCGCCGTCCGCGCCCTGCCGCGTGAACGCCGCCGCCCAGCCCGCGAACGGGTCCGGTTTCTCGACCGGAAAATCGGAGCCGAAGGCGAGCGGCACGCCGTTCCGCAGCATCGTCGCCCAGGCATAGGCCCCGGTCAGGCGCGCGGGGCCCAGCCGCGCCTCGGCCATCTGCCGGTCGCTGGTCTGATGCGTCGGCTGCATCGAGGCGATGATGCCGTTCCTGCCGAAGCGCGGCAGGTCCGCCGGGTCGACGATCTGCGCGTGCTCGACCCGCCAGCGCCGGTCGCCCTTGTAGGTCTCGGCCATTTCCTCGATCGCGCCCAGCACCGTCGCGTTGGCGCGGTCGCCGATCGCGTGGGTCGCGACCTGCCACCCGTCCATCGCCGCGCGGCTCATCCGGTTGCGGAGCACGTCGTCGGACATCTGCGCCGCGCCCGTCTGCCTGGGCGCGTCGGCATAGGGCTGTTTGAGCCAGGCCCCGCGCGAGCCAAGCGCGCCGTCCTCGTACAGCTCGCCCACGCCGCCCATGCGGAGGTGGTCGTCGTACAGCCACGCGGTCGGCCCCGCCCCGCCGACCGCCGCCGCCGTCTCGACGTTCGCCGCATAGGACATGATGCGGACGCGCAACCCGCCACGATCGCCGAGTCGGCGAAGCGCGAGCCAGTCGTCGATCGATGTGCCCATGTCCGCCGTCGCGGTAACGCCATAGCCGAGCAGGATCTCTTGCGCTTTCAGCAGCGCAACATCGCGGTCCTTGGACGCGGGCTGCGGTACCGCCTTGGTCACCAGCTCCTGCGCGGCGTCGACGAACACGCCGCCCGGTTGGGTGCCGAGCTTCTCGATCCGCCCGCCCGGCGGCGCGACGCTGCGGGACGAGACGCCCGCGGCGCGCATCGCGGCGGTGTTGGCCCAGCCCGCATGACCGTCCGCACGCGCGAGGTAGACGGGCCGGTCGCCCACCGCCGCGTCGAGATCGGCGGCGGTAGGGAAGCGGCCGAGGTGCCAGCGCTCCTGATTCCACCCGCCGCCGACGATCCATTTGCGCTCCGGATTGGCGGCGGCATAGGCGCGGATGCGGTCCTGCGCCTCCGCGAGCGAGTTGGTGTCGGACAGGTCGAGCTCCAGCGCGCGAAAGCCCAGCTCCATCACATGCCCATGCGCGTCGATGAACCCGGGCAGCAGAACGCGCCCCTTCATGTCCGCGCGCCAGTCATAGCGCGGGCCCGGGTCCTTGCGCGTCGGCTGCTGCACCGGCTCATCGGCGGGGACGAGGCGGACGACGCGCCCGTTCGCGTCGAGGACCAGCGCCCGGAAGCGGGTGACGTGGCCCGCCTTGTCCACGGTCATGCCGCGGACATTGTCCACGATCGCGTCGGCCAGCGCGGGGGCGGGGAGGAGCAGGAGGAGGGCGGCGAGAGGCTTCAACATAGCCTGCCCGATAAGCCCGGTTTCGCGCCGCCGCCAGACAGGCTATCCGGCCGCATGGCCAGTCTCGCGAAAACCGTCGATCCGCTTCCCGTCACGATCGATGACGTCCGCGCCGCACACACCCGCATCCGCGACGCGATCGTGCGGACGCCGACGCTGATCAGCCGGACCTTGTCGCAGCTGACCGGCGCGACGGTGTATCTGAAGTTCGAGAACCTCCAGTTCACCGCCGCCTACAAGGAGCGCGGCGCGCTCAACACGCTGCTCCAGCTCTCGCCCGAGGCGCGCGCCAAGGGGGTGATCGCCGCGTCGGCCGGGAACCACGCCCAGGGCTTGGCGTACCACGCGCACCGGCTCGGCATCCCCGCGACGATCGTGATGCCGACCACCACGCCGATCGTGAAGGTGACCCAAACCGAGGGCCACCGCGCCAACGTCGTATTGGAAGGCGATACGTTCGACGCGGCGATGGCGCACGCGCGCCTCCTAGAGGCGGAGCGCGGCTATACCTTCGTCCACGCCTTTGACGACGCGCGCGTGATCGCCGGACAGGGCACGGTGGCGATCGAGATGCTGGAGGACGTCCCCGCGATCGACGTGTTCGTGACCCCCATCGGCGGCGGCGGCCTGATCAGCGGCATGGCGACCGTCGCGCGCGCCGCCCCGCGCCCGATCGAGGTGGTCGGTGTCGAGGCGGAACTTTACCCCTCCATGTACAACCGCCTCCACGGCACGCATTTCCCTTGCGCGGGCGACACGCTGGCAGAGGGCATCGCGGTCAAGGAGCCGGGCGCGATCACCTCGCACATGGTTGCCGAGCTGGTCGACGAGGTGCTCTTGGTCGGCGAGCGCAGCCTGGAGGAGGCGGTGTCCTTGCTGCTCCAGATCGAGAAGACCGTGGTGGAGGGCGCGGGCGCGGCGGGGCTGGCGGCGCTGCTCGCCTATCCCGAACGGTTCGCGGGGCGGACGGTCGGCGTGGTGCTGTGTGGGGGCAATATCGACACGCGGCTGCTCGCCAATGTGCTGCTGCGCGACCTCGCGCGCTCGGGGCGGCTGGCGCGGTTGCGCATCCAGCTGCAGGATCAGCCGGGCGCGCTGTTCAACGTCGCGCGCATCTTTCACGAACAGCGGATCAACATCATCGAGGTCTATCACCAGCGCGTCTTTACCACGCTGCCCGCCAAGGGCCTCATCACCGACATCGAATGCGAGGCGCGCGACCGCGCCGCGCTCGACCGCCTGGTCGAGGCGCTGCGGACGGCGGGCTATGAGGTTCAGCCGGTGGAGCTGGGATGATTGTTGGTGAACGGGCTTTGCCAAACCGTCGGACGTCACCATAAGGCCATGACGAGCTTCTCCCAGACGACCACCGCCCAAAGGACCCGCCCCAGGTGACCGCGCCCCGGTATCCGCGCTTTTTCGTCACCAACCCGACGCCCTGCCCGTATCTGCCGGGCAAGCAGGAGCGCAAGGTGTTCACCGAGCTGCAGGGCCCGCGCGCGGGGGAGCTCAACGACGCGCTCGGCCGCATCGGTTTCCGCCGCAGCCAGGGGGTCGCTTACCGGCCGAGCTGTGCGGGCTGTTCCGCCTGCGTCTCCGTGCGCGTCGTCGCGCCCGAGTTCCGCCCCAATGCCAGCCAGCGCAAGCTGCTGCGCCGACACGAGGGCTTGGAGGTCGTCGCCTGCCGTCCCTGGGCGACCGAGGAGCAATATCGCCTGCTCCGCCGCTACCTCGCCGCGCGCCATCCGTCGGGCGGCATGTCGGGGATGGACGAGGAGGATTATGCCGACATGGTCGAGCAGTCGCCGGTCAACTCGCTGATCATCGAATACCGCACTCGCGCGACGAAGGGTCAACGCGGCGAGCTGGTCGGCGCGTGCATCACCGACCGGCAGGCGGACGGGCTGTCGATGATCTACAGCTTCTTTGCCGCCGACGACGCGGACCGGCCCGCGCTCGGCAATTTCATTATCATGGACCACATCCTGCGCGCGAGCGCGGCGGGGCTGCCCTATGTGTACCTGGGCTATTGGGTGAAGGGCTCGCCGCGGATGGAATACAAGACGCGCTATCGCCCGCTGGAGGTGCTGGGGCCGAGGGGCTGGTCGCGGATGCGCGACGACGCGGTCGCGAAGCCGGTGTCGGCGAAGGTGCAGCGCGGGATCGAGAGCGAGCTGGCGTAGGGCCCGCGCTTCTAATGGGAACTCCGCCCGCCTTGTCGCCGGCCTGGCGTTCTTTCCTCCGTTCGCCCTGAGCTTGTCGAGGCCTGTCCTGAGCGCCTGCCTTGCAGGCAGTCGAAGGGGCGGGCGACGGTCGTGCGCTTTGCCTGTGCTTCGACAAGCTCAGCACGAACGGGTTATAAGCGGGTCGGCTCGGGCATAACTCTCCCCTACCCCTCCCGGTGCACCACCACGTCGACGTCGAGCGCTTCCGTTCCCTCGCCGAGCCGGGAGCCCGACACCGCCGCCGCGCCTGCCGCATCGAGTGCCATAGCGACGCGGACGTGACGCTCCTCGGGGGAGAGCGCGATGCAGGGGTCGAAGCCGATCCAGCCGATCCGCTCCACATGCGCCTCCGCCCAGCCGTGCGGGGCCGGCCGATGGTCGTCGCTTTCCAACGCATAGCCCGACACATAGCGCGCCGGCGCGCCGAGCACGCGCGCGCCCGCGATGAACAGATGCGCGAGGTCGCGCGGGGTCAGGCGGTCGCGGGTGAACGCCTCGGCGGCGGTCAGCCCCGGTTCGGGTCGCGTCCGCACCACTTCGAACCGCTCGCCGAGCGCCGCGTTGAGGCGGTGCAGCCGGTCGAGCAGGTCGCTCCCACCCGCTCCCTGCGCCCAATCGCTGATCGCCTCGTCGGGCGCGGTCAGCGGCGTATGGCGAAGGAACAGCGGCGGCGGCAGCGGCTCGACCGCGCCATGCACCACCCCGCCCGAATGGCTGGTCAGCACCTCGCCCGTCACCGCGATCTCCAGCGAGGTCACCGGCCCTTCGACATAGAGCATGGTGGTGAGGTTGCCGAACCCGTCGCGGTGCGCGCGCGTCTTGGCGTCGCAATCGACATCGATCCGCCATGCCGCGACCGCCTGGTCGTGCGTCGACGGCGGGGTGAGCCGGAGCAGCTGCACCAGCCGCGTTTGTGGGGCGGAGAAGCGGTAGGTGGTGCGATGGTCCACGGTCAGGCGCATCGAGCCCTCCCGGTGTTAGGAGCGATCCGACCGTCTCCTTTACCCGTCATGCCGGACTTGTTCCGGCATCCAGCGTGGTGCGAACGATGCCGCCCGCGAGCCACGGACACCGCTGGACCCCGGCACAAGGCCGGGGTGACGGGTAGGTGAGGTTGCCTCCGACCGGTCCTCATCACGCGAACCGGAACTGCCGCCCGATCGCGGCGTGGAGCAGGTCGTTCTCGCGCTGGAACGCGGCCAGATATTCGTGCAGCCCGCCCGCGATCACCTCGCCCGAACGGGTGCGCCGCATCCGGTCGTTGCGGACCCGCGCCATCCGGTCGGCCTCGCCATGCTGGCCCTCTCGCTTGGCGAGCATGTGGAGGAGGTCCACCGCTTCCTCGACCGATGCCGCGAGACTCCGCGGCAGCTCGGCGCGCGCGAGCAGCAGGTCGATGACGTCGGCTGGGCGCAGGCCATCCGAGTAGAGCCAGCGATAGGCGTTCACCGCCGACACGGTCTGGAGCAGGGTCGTCCACTGGTCGCGGTCGACGATGCCGCCTACCGGCTCGCCCTCGGGGAGCAGGATGTGGTATTTCACGTCGAGCAGTCGCGCGGTGTTGTCCGCGCGCTCGATCGCCTGGCCAAGGCGAATGAACCACGTCGTCTGGTTGCGGAGCATCCGGTGGATCGCGCCCTCGAACCCGCGCGTCTCCGCCTTGACCGCCTCCATCAGCGACAGCGTTTCCATGTCGCCCGCGGGATGCTCGCGATTGTCGAAGATCAGCCATGCGCGGTTGACCGCGGTCCACGCCTCGCGGCTGAGCGCGGTGCGGACTGCGCGCGCGTTGAGGCGGGCCATTTCCAGGCAGGAGACGATCGAGCCGGGGTGCGAGGCGTCGACGGTGAGGAAGCAGGCGACCTTGGTGGGGGTCAGCTCGTCATGCGCACCGTTATACGCGTCCTCGGTATCGGAGACCGCCAGCGCCGAGCGCCACGCCGCCTCCCCCGCCGGGCGCGAGGACAAGGCGTCGAGCCGCACCGTCGCCTCCACCAGCCGCGCGGTGAAGTCCGCGCGCTCCAGATAGCGGCCGAGCCAGTAGAGCGATGATGCGGTGCGCGACAGCATCAGCTTGTGCCCATCCGCTGTTCCATGCCGTCCATCGTCTGCGTCAGTCGGCCCGCGCCCATTGTCTGCGTCGCCCCGTCCTCCATCAGCACGAAACTGTCCTTGGTGCCGCCGCCCTGGCTGGAGTTCACGACGAGCGAGCCCTCGCGCAGCGCGACGCGCGTCAGGCCGCCGGGCACCACCTCCACGCCGGCAGCGCCGGTGAGCACGAACGGGCGGAAATCGACATGCCGCGGGCTGAGGCCACTCTCCGCCAGCGTCGGGACGGTGGACAGCGCCAGCGTCGGCTGCGCGATGTAGCGGTGCGGCTCCGCCTCCAGCGCGGCGCGGAACGCCGCAATCTCGGCGCGTGAGGCGGTCGGGCCGACGAGCATCCCATAGCCGCCCGACCCGTCGACCAGCTTGACCACCAGCTGATCGAGGTGATCAAGCGTATAGCGCAGCGCCTCGGGCTCGCGGCACCGCCATGTCTCGACATTGGGCAGCTTCGCCTCGCCGCCGGAATAGAAGCGGACGATCTCGGGCATGTAGCTGTAGATCGCCTTGTCGTCGGCGATGCCGTTGCCGGGCGCGTTGAGGATCGCGACATTGCCCGCCGCATAGGCCGCGATCAGCCCGGGGACGCCGAGCATCGAGTCGGGGCGGAACACCAGCGGGTCGAGATAGTCGTCGTCGACCCGGCGATAGATCACGTCGACGCGCACCGGCCCGGCGATCGTCCGCATGAACACGACGTCGTCATCGACCACGAGGTCGCTCGCCTCGACCAGCTCGACCCCCATCGAATCGGCAAGGAAGCTGTGCTCGTAATAAGCCGAATTGTAGTGGCCGGGCGTCAGCACCACGCACACCGGGTCGCCCTGACCGCGCGGGCACACCGAGCGCATCGTCGCGAGCAGCCGGTCGGGATAGCTGTCGACCGGCGCGACACGAAAGTCGCGGAACAGCTCGGGGCAGAGCCGCAGCATCGCCTCGCGGTTCTCGAGCATGTACGACACGCCCGACGGCGTGCGCGCATTGTCCTCCAGCACATAGAACTGGTCCGGCGCGGTGCGGACGAGGTCGATGCCGCAGATATGCGCCCAGATGTCGTGCGGGGGGCGCAGGCCCGCGATCTCCGGGCGGAATTGCGGGTTGCCGAGGATCAAGTCGGGGGGCAGCACGCCCTCGGCAAGGATGCGGCGCTCGCCATAGATGTCCTGCAGAAACGCGTTGATCGCCTCGACCCGCTGGACCAGCCCTTCGGACAATCGCGCCCATTCATCGGCGAGGAACACGCGCGGAACGATGTCGAACGGGATGATCCGCTCGGACGCCTCGCTGTCGCCGTACACGGCGAAGGTGATGCCGAGCTGGCGAAACGTCGCCTCCGCCGCGCGCTGACGGCGGCCGAGCTCGGGCGCGGGCGTGTCGTCGAGCCAGCGGTGCAGCGCGGCCAGTTCCGCGCGCCGATTGCCGCCGGGCGTGCCCAGGATCTCGTCGAACGCCGCGCGTTGCTCCATCCGGATCAGAAAACCTTGTGGAATGTGACGGTTCCATGCTGGCCGCAGTTGCTGCGATGCACAAGGGGGAA
>CAXTTU010000078.1:0-6308 GCA_964247225.1 uncultured Sphingomonas sp.
GCCCGCGCGGACCTGCTCGTGCCCGCGACCTACGACCTGATCACGGGCGCGCTGACCCAGGAGCGCCGGTCCGTCGACCTGTCGCCCGCCGCTCGCGAGCTCGACGCGGAGCTCGGCTGGTCGCGCGCGCTGTCGTCCAGTTCGTCGCTGCGGCTCGGGATCGTACGCGCGTTCGACGCCGGCAACGTAGCCGGCGCGCGCGACGCCGCAGCCTTCCTGACCTTCACCGCACGCTAGAGAGGAGCCTCCATGAACCGCATCACCTTCGCCGCCGCGCTCGCCGCCTTCGTCGCGGCTGCCCCCGCCACGGCCCAGCATCGCCCGGTCACCGACCTGGACGTCGCGGGCGTCCGCCTGCATGCCTCCCCGGCCGAGGCCAGGGCGGCGCTGCTAAAGGCGAGCTACCGCATCGACTATACGAGCGAGGCGGCCACGTTCGAACAGCAGGTCGCGGCGGAGGCGGCCAGGCGCAAGGGCACGGCGTCGCCCGGCGGAAGGCAGTCCGGCATGGGACAGATGGTCGCGACCGGGCCGCATCAGGAGCAACTGCAGGTCGCGTTCATGCAGACCCCGCGAGGGTCGGAGGTGTCGGACGTCAACCTGCGGGTGCCCGCTGAGGCGATCACGGCCGAGGACTTCCGCGCGCAGCTGACGGGGAAGTACGGCAACCCCGACGCGGCTCGGTCCCAAGGAGCCGAGCTGAGTTGGTGCTCGCCCGAGACGGTGGCGAACTGCGGCAGGCAGACCGCCACGTCCGGGCCGCTGGACGACCAGTATCCGTTGCTGGCCGGCACGGCCTATGGACGCACCGACGATCGCCTGCTGCGGCTGCAGATCGGCGAGACCGCGTTCCCGGCGCTCGCGAAGGCCCGAGAGCAGGCGGTCGAGCGGCTCGCGCCCAAGACGACCCGCGCCGCCTTCTGACCAGAGTCCGACGCCATGCCCGTCCTGATCGGCCTCCTGTTCGGCCAGCTGTTCACCACGCTGCTCGGCCGCATCGGCTTCTGGCGCGCCGCGATGACGGCGGGCGTCTGGTACGGCGTCGGCTTCGGTGCCTACCGCTTGGTGGAGACGAACGTCGGCACGACGGCCGCACCCTGGGGCGCCATCCTCGCCCCGGCGGCGCTGCTCGCGTGGACGCTGTGGCACCCGGCAACGAGCAAGGTGAAGCTGTGGTTGTTCGATGGCCTATATGTCGTGCTGAGGCTGTGCATGATCATCACCGGTTTCAGTCTGGCGCTCGATCTGCTGCACGATCACGGTCGTCTCGCGCTCTGGCTGGCGGAGAGCTGGCGGTCGCTGGTCTCGGTCGCCGCGTTGTGGCTCGTGCAGCGCGGGATGATTAGCTGGCTGCGCCGGTCGCACGTCCTCGCGGGCGACCGGAGCCTCGCTGCGGAATGAGACTAAGGGAGAGCTCGGGAGAGGCATGTCGGACGACGCGCGGCGACGCCGACGGGGCGATGATGGATCAGGAACACGGGCGGGGCATTCGCGTCGCCGTGACGCTTATGAGGATGGCGTTGGCGCTGCTGGACCGGGCCGGTGACGACGCCGCGGCCGCTCGTCTGCAGTTGGCCATCGACGCTGTGAGCACGAACCAAGCGCACGAGTCCGGTTTGCACGACGAGCATGACGCACGGCCGGAAATCATGCCCTCCGTTCATCTGGCCAGGAGCGTTGAGCTTGCCGCGCACAGGGACGAAGACGGAGGCGTTCGCCTCGTTCGGAACGGCGCTGACCGACGTGCGCATGTTCTGGTCGGATTTCGCGCCGGGCGGCGGTTTCGTCCCGTTCCTGCTCTTGCAGGACATGGTGAATGGTCGCGACGGGTGGCTGACCTACGCCCGCGAGAACGATCCCGAAGCGGAGTGGCGGTGCCGATCCGTCGATGGTCATTCGGCGGCATCGGGATCCGCGGCCTTGTCGGGCTCGCGCTTCACCATGCGCATGAGCTCGGCCTTGTTAAGATTGAGTTCGATGGGCTTGATCGCCTCGTCGGCGATGTCGAGCAGGACGAGACGGTCGTCCTTGCGCCAGTGATTCCAGTAGACGCGGGCGAGGTAGTGCGAGGCGAGCGTTATCCGGAGGAAGGTGGCCCGGGGCAGCGCCCTGATGGCCTCCCTCAACGGCACCCGACCGCGTGTTGCGTCGATGTCCGCCAGCCACGTGCCGTGCACGATCCTCTCCATGGGACCCTCCGGCGGGGTGCTGGCCACGCTCGTCGCTAGGACCCGCTGCCGCGCCTGTTCGCACATGAAGTCCATCACGCGTCGGACCGGATCGGCCATGGTGCCGTATTCGATGATGTCGAGGATGGCTTCGACGAAGCGTTTCTTCTCCGCAGGGTCCTCCGGCCCGGGAAGGTCGGAGAGCGTCGCTTCGCTGGTCAACTCGGTCCTGATGGAGGCGAAGTCGACCTCCATCTGCGCGCGGGTCCATTCGTCGATGAGTCGGGACGCCCCGGTCACGATGGCCGCGGAGAGGCGGCGCTTGGTCGAGGCGTCGAGGTGCTCGGCACCCGATCCCAGGAGCACGGTCGCCGCGACCCAATGCCGCGACATGTCGGACAGCGGCTTCAACGCGTCCTCGGGCGGAGCCTCGTCCTTGTCGTGACCGCGTATCTTCTTCCGCTTGCGCCCGGAAACCTCGCGGATCCGCTCGCCGAGGTCGAGTAGCTCCTGCTTGTCCTTCGAGGCATCGATACCGGTCCGGACGGCTTCGCTGGCGTTCTTGAGACGGTTGCGCAGCGCCTTCGTGCGTTCGGGCTGCCGGATGTTGGGCGGCGAGACGTCTTCCCCTAGCAGGATGTGCTTGTCGTCGTTCTTGAGCTCGAGCGCGGCGGAGGACGCCTCCAGCTTCTCGAAGACGCTGTCCACGAACGCCTTGGATGCGCCGATCTCGGCGTAGAGGTCGAATGTGGGCAGGTCGAAGTGTAGCTCGTCAAGATCGAAGTAGGTCGCCGCAGCGGCGGGATCGGCGGAGAGTTCTGCGGCGAGGAGGTAGGACTCGATGAACGGGAGGGAGATGTGCACCCGGTCCGACTCGAAGTGCATGATGCCATGATCGAGGAACCCCTGCACGAACGCCATCGGATCGATGTCGAAGTCGTGCTTGGCCGCGAAGTCCTTGACCTGTTGGATCAGCTTGGCCTGATCGAACGTCCGCTTCTCCACGTTCATCTCGACGACGAGGCGGCGCAGGAACCGCTCGCGCGTCGATCGGCTGAGCGCAACGTCCGCCTTGTCGCCAGCGACGATGAAGGTGAGGAAGCCGGTCATGGCGAGCTGGATGAGTTCGGATCGCCTATTGGCCTGCAGCAGCGCGGCCAGCATCTCCTTGGGGATGCCTGCGAAGTAGGTGGGATGAGCGTCGAGTTCGAACTGGTTGAAGGTGTCTCTGAGCCGCAGCGCGATGACCTCCGCCTCCGATCCGCTCATCTCGAAGTTCTTCTGGACGAAGTGCGAGATCTCGCTGAACGCTATCGAGCAGAGTTCGTATGGAACCGCTCCCGTCTTGGTGGCGAACTCCGTCTCGACGACGAGGTTGGCGTCGCCCCGGGCGAGGAAGACGAACTTAGCGTCGGAGTATCCGCTGACCTGCTTGATCACCGCATCGAGACGGTGTCCCGACCCGAACGGGATGTTGTCGACGATGAAGACCAGCTTGGCGCCCGTATGCGCGACGAGCGGTTCGTAGTCGATGCCGGCGGAGCCGCCGAACGTCGATCGCTTGCTGCGCATGCCTTCAGCGTCGATGACGATGGGAACCGCCTGCCGACCGTCGAACTCGGCGGAGAGCAGGTCGTTGGCGACGACCCAGCCGAGGCTCTGGTCAGGGTAGGTTCGAGGGAGGTTGATCAGGATGCGGTCGTGCCGGTCAAGGGCGGTGCGCACGTCCGTGGGATCGGTCGGCTTTGAGGCATCGAGGTCGTCTTCCTTGCGTTCGGGTCGAACGCGGGGAGTCGGGAGATGGTACCCCTTGGGCTGCAGCTTGTACTCGGGGGACAGCTTGCGGAGGGCGTCGTCGATCTCCCGGTCGATCTGGAGCAGCGCGTCGCCGAGTGCGTCGACCTCGTCCTTCACATTGACGAGGGTAAGTTCCGTCTGCCGTCCGTGCTGCCGCATCGATAGGGCGGCCAGGAAGCGGGGATTGCCCATTTGCAGGCGCAGGAAGGACGCGGCGTTCTCGGCGGCGAGGGATCTGACGGCCCCCTTGCTGGCCTGCTCCAGCTTCTTCTTGTCCTTGTCGGCGAAGTCGGAGATGCCTCGCACGGCGATGGCCGGAACGCCGTCGACCTTCGCTTGGGCGAACACGCCGCCGGACTCCGTCTCGATCGCGAGGAGCGAGCGCTCGAGGGTGCGCAGCTTGCGGTTGTACACCTTGCTCTTGCTGACCGCTCCGCAGACCAGATAGCCGGGTTTTGAAGCGGGCTTGCCGATCCTGATGCGTGCGCCGCCGGGGCCGGGAACCTCCGCGGGCACTCGTTCGAGCGCGACCTTCTCCCTCGCCGCCTGCCAGGCGAGGTATTGCGGCCGCAGGGCGGGCTGCGTCCGGATGAAGCTCATGGCGTTGGTGAATTGGATGGGAGTGTCGTAGTGGGTCGGCGAGAACTCCGTCTCGCTCGTGTCCGCTTCGCCTTCATCGTCGTCGACATCGACGACTTTGGTGTTGTCGAGGACGTCGATCACGTTCCCGGTGTAGCAGACGTCGGCCAGTCCCATGTCGTCGGACATGCTACCGGCGATCCCGAGGCAGACGATCAGGCCGATGTCATACTGTGCGAGAACCGATCCGGCGGCGATGGAGGCCGCGGTCCGCCCCATCTCGTGCTGCTGCACGACGATCATCGAGACGTCGGGCGAACCGCTGTCCACTTTGTGCAGGAAAGTGGTGGCGGTGCTGCGGTCCTCGAGCGAGGCGAACACGTCCATGAACGGGATGATCTCGTCCTCGAGGGGCACGACGACCGCCACGCCGACGTATTCCCGCTTCGTCCCCTGCATCGGCCCTCCTGTTCGCAGGATGTTCTAGGGAAGCGTCTTGCTCGTCGCAAGGATGTCTTGCCGATCGGCGGCCATCGTCGTGCAATCGGAGTTCACGGCTTCCGCTGTATGGCTTTCCGTCGAAGGTGATCAGACCGCGGCGCTGGCCTCCAAGGAGTCCATGAACGTCTCGTAGCGCTGGATCAGGCCGGGCGACTGTTCCTTCTGGACGACGGCCCATTCGAACGCGTTCATCGCCGCGCGCTGCTTGACCGGATCCCAGAGCCTGACCGATCTGACGAGATCGGTGATGGTCAGCGGCACGAGACCGGCAGACTGGACTTCGTCGGCGACGCCTGGTGCGAAGTCCCACGCCACGATCATTCCGAGCGCGCCGCGTTGCTTCACTTCCTCCACGAACGGGTCGCAGTGCTCGAGGTCATCGGAGCGGAACACGTGGTGCTTGACCTCGACGCTGATGGTGAGCTTCTGGCCCTCCCATGCGTCGACGTCGCCGACGCCCTTGAGCTTGGCACTCCCGGTGCGGACCTTCCGCGTCTCGACCTGAAGGTGGGGAGCGTCCGCCCGGATGTATGCAAAGACCATCGCCTGGAAGGCGGCACCCGTCGGTTCGCCCTTGGCACGCTTGTCCCAAGGGAACTGCTCGAGCAGCATCAGGAACACCGGCGGGTCGACCACCACCTTTGACGGGTCGAACTCCCGCTTAACGAGGACGGAGAGCATGTGGTCGACGGCGCTGTGCCTGACCTCGTCGATCTCGCGCTTGGAGAAGGTGACGAGCGCATCGAGCCAGCGGTGATAGTCCGCCCACTTCCCCGTCGCATACGGCTCGGAGCGCGGATAACCGATCCGCTTCTCCTGGTAGAGGTAGAAGTTGTGGATCTTGTTGTAGAACGGCCGGATGGTGACCACGTCCTTGGGGTCAGCGTTCCGCTCGACGGTCAGCGTGCTGGTCCCCACCGTGACGAGCGGGTGCTTGGCCGTGAAATCCGCGAAGCTCTTGAAGCCCTGTCCGGGGGTGTCCATCGCGAGCATGAAGTCGCAGAACGAGGGCAGGAGACCGCCCACATATGTGCGCGGGCGCTTCAAGGCCATCTCGCCCTTCATATCATCAATGATGTCGGTCGGTGTCATGAAGTGCCCCCGCCGCATTATATGGCTCGGGGCTGTCGACGCGCAATCAGGTTTTGTTCTTCACCTCGTATGCGGCGAGTTTCGGAATCGCGCTCTGCGCGAGTGCGAAGAATTCGGCATCCTGCTCGACGCCGATGCGGCCGGGTTCGTTGACCACGACCTCTGTGGTTG
>CAXTTU010000078.1:6318-11261 GCA_964247225.1 uncultured Sphingomonas sp.
CTCCTACCGCGTTGCAGGCCGCCAGCGTCGACCCGGATCCGGCGAACGGATCGAGGATCACGCCGCGCCCGAGCGGTAGCGCACCCCGGGCGAGCCGTCGCAGGATGTCCTGTGGTTTCAGCGACGGATGGGCCGCCAGCTTCTTCTCAGCAACCGAGGTCGGCGCGGACTGGATCACATCGCCGAAGGGACGATCATTGGAGATCCGGCGGAAGCCGCCGGTGCCCCACTTTCGAAGGTTGTCCTGGACTCGTCCGTCCAAGGGCTTGCGCAATATCACCCAAGGCTCGTGCTGCGATCTTGGCATGACGCTCACGTCGGAGAACTCTTTGTGCGCGTTCTTCGGTCGATCACCGCCGCGCATGGTCATGACCAGTCGCGTGATCGTGCCTCTTACCTCGAGACCGCCTTCAGCCATGGCACCAGCGACGATGTGGGCGAGAAGGGGGTTGCTCGCCACGATCACGTTCGCGCCAGGCACCGTCACGCGCGCGACCAGCGCGCCGAATTCAGTGAAGAATCTCGCAATGTTCTGCAAGTCAGTCGGGGTCAACGTGGTGAACCGAGGCAGCGGCGCCCGGGTGACGCCATCGAACGACGGAGGGATGCGCCAGACGCCCCCGCGTCCCGCCCGCAGTTTGGTCTTCTCGGCTTCGGTGTATTCGACGAGCCCATAAGGAGGGTCGGTGAGCACCGCATGGACCGAATTGTCTTCGGCCTGCCTGAGCCAATCGAAGCAGTTCGCGTTATGCAGTTCTGCCTTACCGACTGTGATCTTGGGCCAGTCGGCTGTGACCGGCTCACCATGCCCTGCGAGCCGGTATGACCCACGCCTCGGTCGTTCGAAAAGGTTCGGCGTGTTTCCGTTCAGGTATGACCGGACCGACGAGGAGGCGGCACCGGGCACGACGCGTCGCACGGCACTCTCGATCTCGTGCAACGACGCCCCGCACGGTGCGGTGGTGAGGAAGCGGACGATCGCGTCCCGTATCACGCCACGGTTGACGCCCGACCGTGCGTCCTCGACATCGGGGTCCGACACTGAGGAGTGCTCACACACGTCGGCCACGTCGAACGTCATCGGCTTCTCCTCATGCCAGACATCTTATCCGCAATGACGTCTAGACGTCAATCTCTTCCGCCGGTCAAGCCTGTGCTGCGTCGGCGTGTTTTGAAGCCGCGAGAGTGGCTCGATCGCGCGACGTGATCCGCTTCCTGCCAATAGTTCGGCTCGGTCCCGACGGCCTGGAGAGCGACGCGCGCGCTCCGCGCGTATCCCGTTTCTCGATCAGCTCTCCAGGTTGACCACGCGGAGGCTCATCGCCCCCTGTAGGCACTCCCGGTTCGTCCCGCACTTGTCGCGCTCGGCGATCCACGCGCGCTGCTCGCCGACGTCGCCGCTGGCTTCGTCGTAGGCGCGCTTGACGCTTCGGTCCCATCCGGCGAGCACCGGATCCGAGCAGATCGTGCGTTCCGTCGGGGATGACGCCTTGGCGCAGTCGAAGCTGGCCGTGACGCGGCTCGGGGCGGGCTTGAGGATCAGCAGGAAGTCTTGGACCAGATACAGCGCGTATGTGTCCTTGCCGATCGGGAACAGTGCCGCGCGGTCCCACTCGCCGCCATGATTGCCGACGGGAGCGCCGCAATGGAAGCGGGTGACGGCTATGCTCGTCTGCGGCGTGATGCGGAGCCCGAAGTCGCTCGGGCGACCGAACCTGCGATCGCCCGGGATCGTCCGCGGATACACGATCTCCCGGAAGAGCTTGCCCGTCGTCGTCTTCGCCGTGGTCTGGGCGGCGCGGGTGCAGGCCATCGCCCTCCCGTCGTAGGACAACGCGGAAGCGGAGAAGGACACGAGCCTGCCGACCAGTTGCGGATCGTTCACCCGGTAGCCGGCCTGCGCATTGCGCACGGCGGAATCCCTGCGCGCCTCGACGACGACGAACCGCCCAGGGGGCGCGCTGGCGCTGGCCGCCCCGGCGGCGAAGGTCAGGCTGCAGCACGCCAGGAGGGTGCGGAGGCGGTTCACGACTTGGAGGCCATCAGGCACTTCTCCCAGATGCGGGCGATGGCCGCGATCTCCGGCGCGTGGTTCCTGCCGTTCACCATCCTGCGGGCGCCCACGTAGTCCGTGTAGGCGCCGCAGAAGAACATGGACAGGCGCTGGCCGTTCGCGAAGCCCAGGCCGTAGACCATCCCGTGCGCCATCACCTCGTATGCGATCGCCGGTTCGAGCGCCCGCTCGGGATGGAGGAGCAGCTCGAGCCCCAGGCCGATCTCGGCACCGGTCGAGGCGTAGTTGTCCCACCAGGTCAGTTGGCAGTAGCCGCGCCCGAAGTAGGCGAGCTCCGTTCCGGTCGCCTGGACGTAGCTCTGGGTCGTCGGATCCCCGGCGAACGAACCGTGCGAGGCGCCCAGCGGCGATCGACTCACGATCTTGCCGTTGGTGCCCACCACGAAGACGTCGCCGTCCTGCTCCGTCACCCTCGCGCGCCCATCGGCGAGATGTTCGACCTTGGCCTTGCGATAGTAGTCCTTGGTCTCGTGCGCGTTGATGCGACCCTTGCCCGCCTCCTCGACCGGATCGCCCCATTGGGAGACGCGCCGCGTGCCGCGCGCGGGCGGGGGCGCCGGTATGCGGACCGTGTGGTTGGTCTCCCACATGGCCGTCGCGAGCATGTACGCCGCCCAGCGCACGTCGATGATGCGCGGGTCGCGCGCGATGCGGCGGAGCAGGTCCATCATCGCGGGGACCGAGCGGGCGTTGAACCTGGAACCGGCGACGGGATCGGCCCGGAAGCGCCGGGTGGCCTGCGCCAGGAACTCCTGTTCGCGGAAGCCGCCGGTGTGGATGTAGTCCGCCGGCTGCACCTTGGCGTCGCGGGCGCTCTCGAGCTCGCGCGCGAGCTCGCCGTAGGTGAACAGCGTCTCCCACGTCAGGCCGTCCGGAAGCATCACGCCGTCTGCGCGCTCGGCCTGGTCCCGCACGTCCTCGGTCGTCTGGAACGCCGCGATGGCGCCGTTGCGATCGGCCTTGTGGTTGCGCACCGCCTCGGCGACGGCCAGCAGGCGACGGGTCTCGCCGTCCGCGGGTCGGGAGGAGGCATTCGCAGCGCGCAGGCGTGCGATTGATTCGAGGCATCCGTCGACGAGCGCGAGGTCCGCGCCCGAGTTGATCCGCGGGTATCTCAACCGCAGCCTCTCGGGACCGACGGGGCCGGATAGGAGCGGGACCGGCCTCGGCGTCCGGCCGATCCGGATGACGGGCCTGGCGTCCCGCCCGGCTCCGCGGGGCGGTTTGGCCTTCACGGTGGTGCCCATGCGGAGCGGCGGCGTGGCCATGTGCGAGGCGTTCCCTTTGGCGGAGCGGCGGACCATACTAGCCCGCCGCGGCGTCGAAGCAATCGTGCTGGTAAGGAAGCGCGACTTGCGGTCGCGCCCGGGGGAGGGCACGGGCGGCGAGAAGCAGCCGCCCGGAATGGGATTGGCCGGGCTAGGGAGGATCGCGATGCCAGGCTCTTCGTCGACCATCGTCGCCGCGCTCGCAGCCGCCTCCCAGCTGCTCGCCCCCGCGACGCCCGCGCAGCTCCAGCGTGCCGCGATCGCACTCAACTCGGCGCCCGCCGACCTGAAGGCGGACGTGAGCGCGGCGGGGCCGACCTTACGCCCGTATCTGATCACGCTGATGTGCGTGCAGGACGACGACGCCACCCGCGGCTTGGTCAACCGCTATGTGGGCTCGCGCGGGACGACCATGTTCAATGGCTGGTCGGGCGCGATGTCGCCCGGCAAGCGGATGCGGCACCACGACATGATCGGCTGCCTCGACGTCGACCGCATCCAGAACTGGCATCGGAACGCCGCGAACGAGTTCGGGTTTGACGTGATGTTCGTGGCACCCGACAGCGGCGAGAGCTACACCTGGTCAACGGTGATGCACCGCGAGTCCGACGGCACTTGGCTGGTCGCATAGTCACGTCGCCAGCGCCTCGAACGGTCTAGCGCGGCGTGCGCGGTGCGCTCCACTTCGTTGGATTCCGAGGCGACGAATACTGGAGCGCCGTGCGCGTGTTCGGGCAGCCCGACTTCATCCACATCGGCTGGGACCGGTGGGCGAGGCAGGAGGTGATGGACGGCGACGTCGCCGTGTTCGCGCACGGAACCTTCGACGACGAGCCGAGCGCATATAGCTTCCCCGACCTGCGGGAAGACTCCTGACCGGGTCGGCCGAAGCCGAAGAGCGCGGAGGCGAGGATCGCAGCGCGGCGTTCGCGGACCATCGTCGCCACAGCGAGGATCGGGTTGCCCTTGCATTCGGCGTTCCGATCCCCTGGTCGATCCTGTTGCACGACGTGGGCGGGGCGGCGTGCGACTCGTCAGCCGTTGAGGGCGATCCACTCCGCGTTGGCGTCCTTGCCGTGCCGGGCGAACAGCTCGGCCACGCGCAGTCCGCGGGACTCGTGCGCCTCGCGGGCGCGGGCGACCGAGGCCCGGCCCGCATCGTCGTTGTCGCCGAACAGGACGACTGATCGCACAACCGGCGGCAGGACCACCCCGGCGAGGTTCGCCTCGCCCAGCGACGCCCAGACGGTCGCGCCGACGAACATGCGCATGAGCGCCAGCCCATCTTCGACCGAGCCCGTGAGCATGATCTCCTCGCGCGCGGGTCCGAGCCGCAGCACCGATCCCCGGATGCGGCCGAGGCTGAGGCGCAGCGGCCGGAACGGCCAGCCGCGCCGCTTCGGGTGGAGGAACGTGCGCTGGATGCCGGTGATCCTGCCGTCGGGGCCCTGCGCCGCGGCGACGAGCGCCGGACGGCGCGGGCCGGGCTCGCCGGTCCGTTCGTCCCATGCGGCCGGGACCGCGCCGAAGCGCAGCGAGCGGGGCGTGTTCCCCGCCAGCCCCCGCGCGGCCAGGTACGCCTCCGCCGGCGTGCCAGCGAT
>CAXTTU010000079.1:0-9219 GCA_964247225.1 uncultured Sphingomonas sp.
GAGGTGATGATCGGCTATTCGGATTCGAACAAGGACGGCGGCTATCTCACCTCGACCTGGAGCCTCCACACCGCCTCCGCCGCGCTCGCGCCGGTGTTCGCCGAAGCGGGGGTAGGCATGCAGCTCTTCCACGGGCGCGGCGGCGCGGTCGGGCGCGGCGGCGGCAGCGCCTTTGCCGCGATCCGCGCGCAGCCGCCGGGCACCGTTCAGGGCCGCATCCGCATCACCGAACAGGGCGAGGTGATCGCCGCCAAATACGGCACCCGCGAGAGCGCGACGACCAACCTGGAGGCGATCGCGTCCGCCACCCTGCTCGCCAGCCTTGAACCGCCGCCGCTCTCCCCCGCCGACGCCGCGCACTTTGCCGCCGCCGCCGACCAGCTCTCCGCCGCCGCGTTCCACGCCTATCGCGACCTCGTCTATGCCGACGATGCTTTCCGCGCCTTCTTCCGCCAGATGACCCCGGTGGGCGAGATCGCCAACCTCAAGATCGGCTCGCGCCCCGCCAGCCGCACCAAATCGGACCGGATCGAGGACCTGCGCGCGATACCGTGGGTCTTCTCCTGGGCGCAGGCGCGGGTGATGCTGCCCGGCTGGTACGGCGTCGGCGAGGCGCTGTCCGCGTTTCACGACGCGGAGCTCGTCGCGGAGATGGCGCGGGGCTGGCCGTTCTTCGCGGCGACGCTGGCGAACATGGAACAGGTGCTGGCGAAATCGGACTTGGGGCTAGCCGAACGCTACGCCGCGTTGGTCGAGGACGCGGGGCTACGCGACCGCTTCCTCCCCCGCATCCGCGACGGGTGGCAGCGCGCGCATGACGGCCTGCTCGCCGCCACCGGGCAGACGCGCCTGCTGGAGCGCAACCCCGCGCTCGACGCCTCCATCCGCCTCCGCCTCCCCTATCTCGAACCGCTCAACCTGCTCCAGATCGAACTGTTGAAGCGCCACCGCGCGGGCGAAACGGACGAGCGGATTGGGGAAGGCATACTCCTCAGCATCAACGCGATCGCGACGGGATTACGCAACAGCGGCTAGCTCAGGAACCGCTCCGCCAGCTCCGGCCGGACCCTCAGCAGCCGCCCCGTCACCCGGTCGAGCAGCGCCCAGGTCGTTACCGCCGCCACCTTCACCCGCCCGTCCTCCCCGACAAACCGCGCGTGCCGATCGAAGCGTGCGCCGCGTGGCGCGTCGGGGACCCAGGTCTCGCCCGTCACCGTCTCGCCCGCCCGCACATTGCCGCGATAGTCGATCTCGTGCCGGGTCACGACCCAGACATAGGCCGCCTGCTCCTCCGCGCTGGCCAGCGCCTGCCAGTGCGCGACCGCGAGCCGCTCCATCCAGCGGACCCAGACCGCGTTGTTGACATGGCCGAGCTCGTCGATGTCGGCGGGCTCCGCCACGAATGTCAGGTTAAACACGCCGCCGCCTCCACCACCAGCGTACGCCCGCCGCCAGCGCCAAGGCACCGACCACCCCCGCGCCCGCGACGAGCAGCGTGTGGCGGCTCGGCTCGTAGCGGCCCAGCAACGCCTCGAACTCGCGCCCGAAGAAATATCCGATCGCGGTGAAGGTGCAGGCCCACACGATCGCGGCAACGATGTTGACCACGACGAACAACCGCCCCGGCACCCGCGTCGTCCCGATCGCGAACGGGCTCACCGTGCGAAAGCCGTAGATGAAGCGGAACGCGAAGACGAACCCGATCGGGTAGCGCTCCACCCAGCCCAGCGCGCGCGCGAACACCGGCTTGCCCCGCGCCCAGCGCGCGAGCCGACTGTCGCGGAAGTAGCGACCGATCAGGAAGAACAGCTGGTCCGCGAGGCATGACCCCAACGACGCCGCCGCCATCGCGCCCGGCAGCGTGACCAGCCCCGCATGAGCGATCAGCCCGCCCGCGACCACCGCCGTCTCCCCCTCGAACCCCGCGCCGAGGAAGATGGCGAGCAGGCCATAGCGGGCGATGAGGTGTTCGAGGGTCATGCGGGAGCAGACGGCAATTCGGCTCCCAACCATTCGTCACCCCGGCCCCGTGCCGGGGTCCAGCGTTGTACGCGCGATGCCGTCGGCAAGTCCGCACCACGCTGGACCCCGGAACAGGTCCGGGGTGACGGAGAGTGGGCGGATAAGGGTGCGCTCACCCCTCCACCCCCATTTGCCACAGCACGAAGGCGTGTTCTTCCGCCGCCTCGCGGAGCGACTCGAACCGGCCCGACTTGCCGCCATGCCCCGCGCCCATGTTGGTCTTGAGCAGCAGGACGTTGCTGTCGGTCTTGGTCGCGCGCAGCTTCGCCGCCCATTTCGCGGGCTCCCAATAGGTTACGCGCGGGTCGTTGAGCCCGCCGCTGATGAACAGCGGCGGGTAGACCTGCGCCCGCACATTGTCGTACGGCGAGTACGAACGGATCAGCTCGAAGGCGCGCGCGTCCTCGATCGGGTTGCCCCATTCGGGCCACTCGCCCGGCGTCAGCGGCAGCTCGGCGTCGAGCATCGTGTTGAGCACGTCCACGAACGGCACGTCCGCGATCACCGCGCCCCACAGCTCGGGGTCGGAGTTCACCACCGCCCCCATCAGCTCGCCCCCCGCCGACCGCCCCGCGATTGCGATGCCGCCCGCGTGCGTCCAGCCCCCCGCGACCAGCCCATGCGCGACATCCACGAAATCGTTGAACGTATTGACCCGCTTTTCCAGCTTGCCGTCGAGATACCATTGCTGGCCGAGGTCGTCGCCGCCGCGGATATGCGCGATGGCATAGGCGAATCCGCGGTCGAGCAGGCTCAACCGCCCGGTCGAGAAACCCGGCTCGATCGCGTGGCCGTACGCGCCATAGCTGTAGAGATACACGCGCCCCGTCCCGTCGCGCGGGAAACCGGCGGGATAGACGATCGACACCGGCACCTCGACCCCGTCGCGCGCGGCGATGTGGAGCCGCTCGGTCCGGTAGCGCGCCGCGTCGTATCCCGACGGGATCTCCTGCACCTTGCGCGTCGTCAGCCGCCCGGTCGCGACGTCGTAGTCGTACACCGTCCCCGGCGTCACCATCGACTCATAACCGAGCCGCAGCGTGTCGGTCGCCCATTCGGGATTGTCGTCGAGCCCCGCCGCATAGCTCGCCTCGGGCCAGGCGAGCCGCACCGGCGCTATGGCGGGGTTGTAGCGGTGCAGCTCGACCTGATCGAGCCCGTCCTCGCGCCCCTCGACCACGAAGAGGTCGCGGAAGCAGGCGACGCCGGTCATGTAGAAATGCGGGGAAGGCGCGATCCGCTCGCGCCACTCGCCAGGCGCGTCAATGGAGGCGGTGCAGAGGCGAAACTGCGGGTCGACGTCGTTGGTGTGGATGAAGAGCATGTCGCCATGTGCGTCGACGTCATACTCTCGCCCGACCTTGCGCGGGCTGACCATCAGCGGCTCGGCAAGCGGATCGGCGGCGGGGAGCAGCCGTATCTCGCTGGTAATGTGGTCACCCGTGGCGATCACCAGCCAGCGCCGGTTGCTCGTCTCGCTCACCGCGACGCGATAGCCCTCGTCCGCCTCGCGGTAGAGCTCGACATCCTCGCTCACCGGCGTGCCGAGCCGGTGCAGCCGCGCATTGTCCGTCCGCCATTGCTCGTTCGCGAGGCCATAAAGGAACCCGCTGTCGTCCGCCGTCCAGACGAGGTCGGACAGCATTCCCTCGATCACATCGGGCAGCAGCTCGCCGGTCGCCAGCTCCTTCACCCGTACGGTGAACCGCTCCGACCCGTCATCGTCGACCGCATAGGCGAGCAGCCGACCGTCATTGCTGACCGCGAACGCGCCGAGCCGGAAATACTCCTTGCCCTCGGCCAGCGCGGGCTCGTCGAGCAGCAGCTCGTCCGCGCCGCCCGCCACCGGCTTGCGCCACCACTTCCGGTACTGCCCCCCGGTCTCGAACGCGGTCCAGTAAAGCCAGTCGCCGTCCTGCTGCGGCACGGACGCGTCGTCCTCCTTGATGCGCGCCTTCATCTCTTCGTACAGCCGGTCGACGAGCGGCTGATGCGGGGCCATGACCGCCTCGAAATACGCGTTCTCCGCTTCGAGATAGGCGAGGATGTCGGGGTCGCCCACGTCCGGATAGTCCGGGTCCTTGAGCCAGGCATAAGGATCCTCGACCGTGTGGCCGTGGAGGGTGAACGAGTGCGGTCGCCGCTCGGCGACGGGGGGCATGGGCGTGGTCATGCCGCCGCCTTTGCCCGCGCGGCCCGCGAAGTCGAGACCCGCGACAGCGTGGCCCCGCCCCGCTAGAGCGGCAGATGGAGGCGATCAGCGATGGCGGAAACAATGCCCGACCTGCCCGACGACTATCCCGCGCTGCTCGATCAGCTGAGGCGGCGCATCGCCGACGCCCGGCTGCGCGCCGCGAGCGCGGTCAATCGCGAGCTGGTGCTGCTTTATTGGCGGATCGGCGCAGACATCCTCGATCGGCAGAGGACGCAAGGTTGGGGCGCGGGCGTGATCACAAGGCTGGCGGCGGACCTGCGCCGGAGCTTTCCCGACATGACCGGGCTCTCGCCGCGCAATCTCGGCTATATGCGGTCGCTGGCCGGGGCTTACCCCGACATTGCAATTTTGCAGCAGGCTGCTGCACAATTGCCTTGGGGTCACCTCATGGTCCTGCTCGACCGAGTGAAGGACACCGACACGCGCGATTGGTACGCCCGGCAGGCGGCGGAGCATGGCTGGAGCCGCGCGGTGCTGCTGCACCAGCTCGACACCGGCTTGCGGGAGCGTAGCGGCGGCGCGCTGACCAACTTCGCGCATACGCTGCCGCCGCCCCAGTCCGACCTCGCGCAGCAGCTGCTCAAGGACCCGTATGTTTTCGACTTTCTCGGCTTGGCGGATAGCATCAGCGAGCGCCAGCTGGAACAGGCGCTGTTCGAACGGTTGAAGGACTTCATGCTCGAACTCGGGAAAGGGTTCGCCTTTGTCGGCCAGCAATATCGCCTTGCCGTCGCCGGGGAGGATTACTTCCTCGACCTCCTTTTCTTCAACTTCGTCCTGAACTGCTTCGTGGTGATCGACCTCAAGGTGGTCGCGTTCAAGCCCGAGTTCGCGGGCAAGATGAACTTCTATCTGTCCGCCGTCGACGACCTGCTTCGCGGGCCGGGCCACAATTCCAGCATCGGCATTATTCTGTGCCAGGACCGGAACGAGGTCGTCGTCGAGTACGCGCTGCGCGGTACCGCCAAGCCGATGGGCGTCGCCCGTTACCAGCTCCTCCCGCCAAAGATCGCAAGCGCCTTGCCCAGCGCGGAGGAGCTGTCGCGCGAACTCGCAGCGCTGCCGCTCCTGCGACTTCGAGATGCGGTCGAGCGCACATTGCTCAGCACGGCGGCGGCGCATGGCGTTACCCCACCGCACCACAAACGCGTGGGCGCGCTCATCCGCGAGCTGGAGAATGCAGGCGTCGACCTGCCGGGCTCGGACCGATTCATGGAGGCGCTGCGTACGCTCAACGCGGCGGCGATGGGCCTGCCCGCCCGACCGGATGACGTCGCCCGGGCGCAGGCGGAAGTAGAGGCATTTCTCCAAACTCTTCGCCGATCCACGCCTGACGCCCCCCCTTCCGATGGACCACCTGCATGACCACCCCCCTCGCCCTGCTCCGCGCGGAGCTTGCCGTGCGCGACCTCGACGGTTTCGTCGTGCCGCTCACCGATGAGCATGGCAGCGAGTATGTCGGGGCCTATGCACAGCGGCTCGGATGGCTGACCGGCTTCGGCGGGTCGGCGGGGACGGCAGTGGTGCTGCGCGACACGGCAGCGATCTTCACCGACGGTCGCTATACGCTGCAGGTACGTGAGCAGGTTGACGCGGCCGACTGGCAGTTCGTCGGCGTCCCGCAGGAGAGCGTCGCGGGCTGGCTCGCCGAGCACGCGCCGCCGGGGGCGCGCATCGGCTATGACCCGTGGCTCCACACCCGGCCCTGGGTCGAGCAGGTGCGCGCCGCGCTCGCCGGACGCGGGGCCGAGCTGGTCGCGGTGGAGGACAACCCGGTGGACGCGGTCTGGCACGACCGCCCCGCCCCCTCCCCCGCGCCGCTCAGCGTTCACCCCGACGCGCTCGTAGGGCGGAGCAGCGCCGCCAAGCGGGCCGACATCGCCGACTGGCTGGCGCGCGAGGGCGCGGACGCGGTCGTGCTGACCGCGCTCGACTCGATCGCCTGGACGCTCAACATTCGGGGCGAGGACGTCGCGCATACGCCGGTGGCGCGCGCGCACCTGCTCGTCCACGCGGACGGCACCGCCGACCTGTTCGTCGCGTCCGAAAAGCTGACTGACGATGTGCTCCAGCACCTCGGCAACGCGATCCGCACGCACGATTACGCCGCGCTCACCCCGGCCTTGTCGGCTCTCACGGGCAAGCGCGTCGCGGTCGACCTCGATCGCTCGGCGGCGGCGATCGCCGGCGCGCTGGAGGTGGGCGACGCGCGCCTGCTCCCCCGTCGCGACCCCGCGCTCGACGCCAAGGCGCGCAAGACGCCCGCGGAGATCGCCGGCCACCGCGCCGCCTCCGTCCGCGACGGCGCGGCGCTGTGCCGCTTCCTGCGCTGGGTGGAGGCGGAAGCGCGGAACGGCGGCGTCACCGAACTGTCCGCCGCCGCGAAGCTGCTCGAGTTTCGGCAAGCGACGGGATTGCTCCGCGACACGTCGTTCGACACGATCAGCGCCACCGGCGCGCATGGCGCGAGCCCGCATTACCGCGTCGACGAGACCTCGAACGCGCCTTTGCTCCCGGGCCAGCTGTTCCTGATCGACTCCGGAGGCCAATATGCCGACGGCACCACCGACGTGACCCGCGTGGTGCCCGTCACCGACGCAACAGCGGAGATGCGCGACCGCTTCACCCGCGTGCTCCAGGCGCACATCGCGGTCGCGACCGCCCTATTCCCCCTCGGCACCGTGGGCGCGCAGATCGACGCCTTCGCGCGGCGACCGCTCTGGGCGGCGGGACTCGACTACGCGCACGGCACCGGCCACGGCGTCGGCGCGTATCTGTCCGTTCACGAAGGCCCCGCCCGGCTCGCCCCGCCCAACTACCCCGGCGGCGGCGCGCTGGAGCCGCTGGCTGCGGGCATGATCCTCTCGAACGAGCCCGGTTACTACAAGGCGGGGGAATACGGCATCCGCATTGAAAACCTGCTGTTCGTCGAGGAGCGCGAAGCGGTGGGCGGCGACGCGCCGCTGCTCGGCTTCGAGTCGCTCACCTTTGCGCCGATCGAGCCGCAACTCATTGATTCAGGGTTATTGACGACGGACGAGCTTTTGTGGCTCAATGCCTATCATCGGCGGGTGATCGAGCAAATCGGGCCCGCGCTGGAGGGAGAGGACAGGGCATGGCTCGTGTCAAAATGCTCGGCGCTCGGGTGATGGGCACCGCCGCCTGGGCCGCGGTCGCCGCCGCAACGCTCAGCGCCGCCTATGCGGGCAGCGCGATCGTGGCGCATTGCGGCACCTGGTTCGAGTGGCGCTAGGCCTCGGGCTCGGGGACCGGCACGGGCTGCGCACCTTCACGCGCCTGCGCTTTCCGCCGCCGCAGATTGTCGCGCAGCGCGCGGGCGAGCCGCGCCTTCCTGTCCGCATCGCTCATGCGCCCTTCTTACCGCCCGCCCGCGCGGCTTGACAACGCCCGCCGAAGCGGCTCTTAGCCGCGGCTCCCGGCGGGCCCCTCGCCGATGCTGCCGTAGCTCAGTGGTAGAGCGCATCCTTGGTAAGGCTGAGGTCGTGAGTTCAATCCTCACCGGCAGCACCATCTTTTACGGCCTGGTCCCCGTAGCCGGCGCGGGAAACGGGATCGGACCGGAGTCGACCGGCGCTTCGCCGACCGGGCCGGTCAGCGGCCCGCGCCCGTGCAGATGGTCGATCTCCGCCTGCCGCCGCGCGAGGTAAAAGGCTCGGGTCGAGGCATAGGGATCGGCGACACCATCGTGCAGCTTGCGCAGCGTCGGGTCGAAATCGGCGCGATGGTCGAGCGCGCCCAGCACGCCGAGCGGCGCGGTGAAATAGGTCTTGGTGAACGGCTTGCCGACGCCCAGCGGTAACAGCAGCCGGTCGAGCGTCCCGCCGATCAGGTCGCGCACCGTGGTCGGCCCGGTGATCGGCAGGAACAGGAACGGGCCGTTGTGGACGCCGTAATATCCGAGCGTGTCCGCAAACCCGTTCGCGCGCCGGGGCAGGTGAAACGGCTTCTTGCGGGCGACGTCGAACAGCCCCGCCGCGCCCAGCGTCGAGTTGACCGCGAACCGGCCGACCGTCTCGGCCGCCTTGCCGGGTTTGAGCTGAACCAGGAAGTTCACGAACACCACCGGCTCGCGCAGATTGTAGAGGAAATTGTGGATGCCGCTGCGCACGGGCCTTGGCAGCGTATGCGCATAGGCCATCGACAGCGGGCCGATCACCGCGCTGTCGACCGCCTGCGTCGCCGCGAATGACTTGGCGTTGACCGCGCGCAGCGGGTCGATCGCCTCGCGCCGGCGCCCGGTGACGAGGATATCCCCGCGCTGCGGATCGGGCGCGCCCCGGTCCGCCGCCGGCGAGGAGGGCGGGTCGGTTCGCGTCTGCGCAGCACCTTCGCTCCCCTGCTCGGAGGCGCTCTGCTGCACCGGGGACTCTAGCGCCTGCGCGAGCGCGAGCGCGGCCTGCGTTTGAGGCCTGGGCGCGTCGACGCCTGGCCCCGGGGAGAGGGCGAGCAGCGTGGCCGCGGTCAGGTTCAGCATCGTCGTCGCCCCTATCTCATCCGGCTCGAACGAGCCGCTCGCCCGGGCGAGCCGAGGCCCTTTGCCACGCGCGCGTTCGCGATGCGACCCCACCCGCCCCGCACTTTACCGCTCGTTAACCGCGCCCGCGCTTAATCGCCCGCGCCCGGCCATGGGCGAAGGAGCGAGCATGGCGTCTGCCCCCATCCTATCGCGTCGCGCGGTGCGCCGCCTCGTGCTCGACCTCCTCGCCGCCGAGCTGGCGCGCTCGCGCGGGCGGTCGGCGGCGGCGCTGGGGCGTAGTAGCTGGAGCGAGGCGACGCGCGTCGACGCGGGCGGGCTCGATCTCGACAGCCTCGAACGGCTCGACATCGCCTCCGCGCTCAACGAGTTCTTCCACCTCCACGAACATGGCGCGGAGGACTATCTGCTCGCACTGTCCGCCATCGGCGAATGGTGCGACCTGATCGAAGGGTCGCTGGCGGCGACGGGGGCGCACCTGACGTTC
>CAXTTU010000079.1:9229-11160 GCA_964247225.1 uncultured Sphingomonas sp.
GCACCCACGCGATCGCCGATTTGCAAGCGGAAGCGGACGGCTGGGCGGCGCGATTCGCGGGCACCCGGCGGGTGATCGCGCTCGTGCCATCACACCACATCTATGGCGCGATCTTCGCCGCCTTGCTCCCCGATACGCTAGGGTGCGAGGTGACGGAGGCGGCGGGGGCAGAGGCGGTGCGCGAGGCGGGACCGGACACCTCGGTGATCGGAACGCCGACGCATTGGGCCTATCTCGCGCGCTCGCTGCTCGCCTTTCCGGAAGGGGTGACCGGCGTCACCTCGACCGCGCCGATGCCCTCCCAGCTCGCGCATCGGCTGCGTGGGCAGCGGCTCGGGCGGCTGGTCGAGGTCTACGGGTCGAGCGAAACCGGCGGCGTCGCGGCGCGCGAGCATGAGGGCGCGGCGTTCACGCTGCTGGACGGCTGGGCGGCGCGCGAGGGCGTGCTGGAGCGCGGGCTCGCGGACGGCAGGCAGCTCGCGATCAGCCCGCCCGACCACCTCCGCTGGCTCGACGAGCGGCGGTTCGTGGTCGACGGCCGCCGCGACGGCGCGGTGCAGGTGGGCGGGGTCAACGTCTTCCCCACGCGGGTGCGCGAGGCGCTGCTCGCCCATGCCGGGGTGGCGGATGCGGCGGTGCGGCTGGAGGCGGACACGGGGCGGCTGAAAGCGTTCGTGGTGCCCGCGGGCGCGCAGGACGATGCGCTGCTGGCCGACCTAGACCGCTGGTGCGGCGACCGCCTCTCCGCGCCCGAACGCCCGCGCCGCTTCGCGCTGGGCGGGGCGTTACCGGTGAACGCGATGGGAAAACCGGCGGACTGGTAAGCGGTGCTCCATTCCTTAGGGCTGTCCTGCTTACTCCTTACCGTTCGTCCTGAGGAGGGACTGAGCCCTTCGACTTCGCTCAGGAGAGCCTTGTCGAAGGCCCGTCTCGAAGGACAAGGGGGGTACGCGCCCACCTGTCCTTCGAGACGCCGCCCTTCGGCTGCTGCCTGGCGGCGGCCGCTCAGGACAGGCTTCGACTTCGGCGCTTCGCGCCGAAGATGAGCAGGTCGGATCGCGCCCCGCGCGATCCTGAAACATGCTGGGGGCATGTTTCACCTGCTCATCCTGAGCGACTGGCTTGTCAGCTAGCCGAAGGGCTCAGCGGCTCCTCAGGACGAACGGGTACGAGTGAACAGGACGAACTGGGGCAAACTTATCCCTTCGACAACGTGTGGAGCAACTCGCCCACCAGCGCGCGGTAATGCTGGGTGATCGCGTCCACCTGCATCTGCAGCCGCGCGGTCCGCAGCGCCAGCTCCGCCGCCGACCCGGCGCGCGTCGCCATCTCGCGCGGGACGCTGATGTCGCCGGAGGGGTCATAGCGCTCGAGATAGGCGACGACGCCGTCCATCTCGTCATGCTCCTCGACCCAGAACAGGTCGTGGTGGTCGGGCGACTTGTGGAACAACCGCACATCGGTGACGTAGCTGCCGATCACCGTCCGGTGGACGTTGAGCTCATACCAGAAAGGCAGCGCCGGGGTGACGCCGCACAATGTCGCGATCGTCTGGCCGTTGAACAGCAGCGGTCGCCGCCCGGTGCGCTTCAGCGCCTGCACCGGCGCGAGCGTCGCGCCGAGTTCGGCGAGCCGGTCCTGCGTTTGCTGGTCGAGGTGGCGCAGCTCGCGCGCGGGCGAGGCGGGGGCGGCGTGGAGGGTCGCGGTCTGCATCGTGGCTGCTCGGCTCAAAGGACGTTGCGGACGCGCGTCAGCGCGACGTTGCGGACCGCCTCCAGGCATTGCTGGAGGTGCAGCTCGCGCTCGCTGCTCGCCAGCACCAGCCGGGCGAGGTTCTGCGTCTGCTCATGGTAGGAGCGCTGCTGGTCGTTCGCCTTGGCAAGGATCGTCAGCTCGTTGACCAGCGCGCGCAGCTGCCGTTCGCGCTCGCC
>CAXTTU010000080.1:0-11145 GCA_964247225.1 uncultured Sphingomonas sp.
GCGGCGGCGGTGGCGGCGGAGGCCCGTTCGGTGGCGGCGGCGGGGGCCAGCTCACTACGGTGGGTGTCGCCAAGGCGGCGAGCGCGGATATTCCCATCCAGGTGGAGGCGCTCGGCACCGTCACCCCGGCGGCGACCGTCACTGTGCGCCCGCAGGTATCGGGCGTCATCACCCAGCTGCTCTACAAGGAAGGTCAGCGGGTCGCGAAGGGGCAGGCGCTGGCGATCATCGACCCGCGCTCGTTTCAGGCGTCGCTGCTCCAGGCGCAGGGCGCGCTGACCCGCGACCAGGCGCAGCTCGCCAATACGCGCGTCCAGCTCCAGCGCTATCAGACCTTGCTCGCCCAGGACTCGATCGCGCGGCAGGATGTCGACACGCAGCGCGCGCTGGCGCAGCAGCTGGAGGGCACGGTGGCGATCGACCGCGGGCAGGTGCAGACCGCGCAGATCAACCTTGGCTATACGCGCGTTGTCTCGCCGGTGGCGGGGCGCGTGGGGCTGAAGGTCGTGGATCTCGGCAACTATATCGGCGCAGGGGACGCCAACGGGCTGGCGGTGGTCACCACGCTCCAGCCGATCGACGTCGAGTTCGCGATCCCGCAGGCGCAGGCACCCGCGATCCAGCAGCGGGTCGCGCACGGCGCGACCATCCCGGCGGTCGCGCTCGACAGCACGCGGACGCAGACGCTCGACACCGGGCGCTTCTCGACGCTCGACAACCGCGTCGACCCGACCACGGGGACGATCAAGGGCAAGGCGCGGTTCGGCAACCCCGGGTTCCGGCTCTACCCGGACCAGTTCGTCAATGTCCGCCTGACGGTGGACACGGTGCGCGATGCGGTGACGGTGCCGCCCGCCGCGATCCGCTCGGGGCCGGACGGCAGCTTCGTGTGGCTGCTCCGGCCGGACCGGACGGTGACCGAGCGCAAGGTCGCCACCGGCGCGGCGACGGCGGACCGGACGCAGATCACCGGCGGGCTCGCGCTCGGCGACACGGTGATCACCGATGGCGGCGACCGGCTGACCGAGGGCGCGAAGGTGGCGCTGCCGGGCGACAAGCCCGCGCGAGGCGGGCGCGGCGGCGCGGGCGGCGGTGCCGGCACTGGCGGTGGTCATCGGCATCGCGGCGGCGCTGGCGGCCAGGGCGGCGCGGGGGCTGGCGGCGCGGGTGGCGGTGGCGGCGGGTCCGCCGGGCAGGGCGGCTGACGCGCAAGCAATGGGTCCGTCCCGCCTCTTCATCCTGCGGCCGGTCGCGACCGCGCTGTTCATGGTCGCAATCCTCTTGGCGGGGCTGGTCGGCTTTCGCCTGCTGTCGTTGTCGGCGCTGCCCGAGGTCGATTACCCGACGATCCAGGTGACGACGCTTTACCCCGGGGGCAGCCCGGAGGTGATGAGCCAGACCGTCACCGCGCCCTTGGAGCGCCAGTTCGGGCAGATGCCGGGGCTGACGCGGATGGCGTCGACCAGCTCGTCGGGGGCGTCGGTGGTGACGCTCCAGTTCGGCCTGTCGATGAGTCTGGACGTCGCCGAGCAGGAGGTGCAGGCGGCGATCAACGCCAGCCAGGCGCTGCTCCCCGCCGACCTGCCCGCGCCGCCGGTCTATGCCAAGGTCAACCCCGCCGACGCGCCGATCATGACGCTGGCGGTGACCTCGCGGACGATGCCGTTGACGCAGGTTCAGTCGCTGGTCGACACGCGGTTGGCGCAGAAGATCGCGCAGATCTCGGGCGTCGGCCTGGTCGGGCTCGCGGGCGGGCAGAAACCCGCGATCCGCATCCGCGCGGACACGCAGGCGCTGTCGAGCCAGGGCCTCAGCCTCGCCCAGATCAGGACCGCGATCAGCAACGCGAACGCGAACTCGGCCAAGGGCAGTTTCGACGGGCCGAACCGCGCCTATCAGATCAACGCCAACGACCAGCTGGAGACCCCTGACGATTACCGCCAGCTGATCGTCTCCTATCAGAACGGCGCGCCCGTGCGGCTGGGCGCGGTGGCACAGGTGATCGAGGGCGCGGAGAATAGCCGGCTCGGCGCGCTCGCCAACCGGACGCCCGCGATCATCCTCAACGTCCAGCGTCAGCCGGGCGCAAACGTCATCGCCACCGCCGACGCGATCAAGCGCCAGCTGCCGACGTTGCTCAAGAGCCTGCCCGCGGGGCTGAACGCGGTCGTGCTCGCAGACCGCACAACCGGCATCCGCGCCTCCGTCCACGACGTCGAGGGCGAGCTGGTGCTGGCGGTGATCCTCGTCGTGCTGGTGATCTTCTTCTTCCTGCACTCGGGCCGCGCGACGCTGGTAGCGGGGCTGGCGGTGCCGATCAGCCTCGTCGGCACGTTCGGGGTCATGTACCTGCTGGGCTACAGCCTCGACAACCTGTCGCTGATGGCGCTGACGATCGCGACCGGGTTCGTGGTCGACGACGCGATCGTGATGATCGAGAACATCCAGCGCCATATCGAGGACGGGATGCAGCCGTTCGCCGCCGCGTTGAAGGGCGCGGGCGAGATCGGCTTCACGATCATCTCGCTGACCGTGTCGCTGATCGCGGTGCTGATCCCGTTGTTGTTCATGGGCGACATCGTCGGGCGGTTGTTCCGCGAGTTTGCGGTGACGCTGGCGGTGACGATCCTGATCTCGGCGGTGGTGTCCTTGACGATGACGCCGATGCTGTCCGCGCGCTGGCTCAAGCGCCCGAGCGAGGAGCGCCCGAGCCGCGTTGCGGAGCGCTCGGCGGCGGCGTTCGGGTGGGTGGAGCGGCGGTACGAGCGCGGGCTCGACTTCGTGCTCGCGCGCAGGGCCGCGACGATGACGGCCGCGGTGGCGACCTTGGCCGCGACGGTGCTGCTCTACCTCGTCATCCCCAAGGGGCTGTTCCCGACGCAGGACACCGGCCAGCTGCAGGCGCGGCTGATCGCAGGGAACGGCATCAGCTATGACCGGATGGCCGCGCTGCAGGGCGAGGCGGCGCGGCGCGTGCTGGCCGACCCCGCGGTCGAGTCCTTGTCCGCGTTCGTGGGCGTCGACGGGTCGAACAACGCGTCGCTCAATTCGGGCACGATGCTCATCAACCTCAAGCCCGGGCACGGCGCGCAGGCGACCGTGATCGACCGGCTCAAAGACTCGGTCGAGCGTATTCCCGGCACCACCCTCTACCTCCAGCCGACGCAGGACCTGACGATCGACGCCGAGAGCGGGCCGACGCAATACCGCATGGCGGTGCAGGGCTCGAACACCGCCGACGTGACCGCGGAAGCGCTGCGGATCGTCGCGGGGCTGCGCGGGCTGGGTCAGGTCCGCAACATCTCGACCGACGCGGGCGCGACCGGGCCGTCGGCGCAGGTCAGCATCGACCGAGACACCGCCGCGCGGCTCGGCATCACCGCGTCGAGCGTCGACGACACGCTCTATTCCGCCTTCGGGCAGCGGATCGTGTCGACCATCTTCACCGAAACCGCGCAGTACCGCGTCATCCTGGAGGCCGCGCCCGGGCTGGTGAGCGACCCCTCCAGCCTCGGGCTGCTCCACCTGCAGGCGCAGGGGGGTGCGACGCCGTTGAACGCGGTTGCGCGGATCAGCGAGGGGCGCTCGCCGCTGGCGGTCAACCATGTCGGGCAGTTCCCGGCCGCGACCGTCAATTTCGACACCGCGCCGGGCGTGTCGCTCGGCACCGCGACCGCGGCGATCGAGCGGGCGCTGGGCGACCTTCACCTCAAACGCGGGGTGACAACGACCTTTCTCGGCGCGGCGGGCGCGTTCGGGAACTCGCTCAGCAACCAGCTGTGGCTGATCCTCGCGGCGGTGATCTGCGTCTATATCGTGCTGGGGGTGCTGTATGAGAGCTTCATCCACCCCGTCACCATCCTCTCCACCTTGCCCTCGGCGGCGGTGGGCGCGCTGCTGGCGCTGTGGGTGACGGGGCATGACCTCGACATCATCGGCATCATCGGCATCGTGTTGCTGATCGGCATCGTGAAGAAGAACGCGATCATGATGATCGACTTCGCGATCGCCGCCGAGCGTGACGAGGGGCTGGCGCCGGTCGCCGCGATCCGGCGGGCGGCGGTGCTGCGCTTCCGCCCGATCCTGATGACGACGCTCGCGGCGCTGTTCGCGGCGGTGCCGCTGATGCTCGGCGCGGGCGAGGGTGCGGAGCTGCGGCGGCCGCTCGGCATCGCGATCTTCGGCGGGCTGCTCGTCAGCCAGTTGCTGACGGTGTTCACTACGCCGGTCGTGTACCTCTACTTCGACCGCGCGCAGCAGCGGCTGGCGCGGCGCGGTTGGGGCGTTAAGGCGTCGCCCGATATCGGGCCGGAGGCGCGCGCGTGAACCTGTCCGCGCCGTTCATCCGGCGGCCGATCGGCACAATCCTCCTGACGATCGGGCTGGCGATGGCGGGCATCGCGGGGTTCTTCGGCTTGCCCGTCGCGCCGCTGCCGCAGGTCGACTTCCCGGTCATCTCGGTGCAGGCGAACCTCGCGGGCGCGAGCCCGGAGGTGATGGCGCAGAGTATCGCGACCCCGCTCGAACGCCGGCTCGGCACCATCTCGGGGGTCAACGAGCTGACCTCGTCGAGTTCGCTGGGCTCCACGCGGATCACCATGCAGTTCGACACGTCGAAGAACATCGACGGGGCCGCGCGCGAAGTTCAGGCGGCGATCAACGCGTCGCGCGTCGACCTGCCCGCGACGCTGAAACAGAACCCGACTTATCGCAAGGTCAACCCCGCCAACCAGCCGGTGGTGGTCATCGCGCTTACCTCGCGCACCCGCAGCGCCGGGCAGATTTACGACGCGGTGTCCAACATCGTCCAGCAACGCCTTCTTCAGATCCCGGGCGTCGGCGATGTCGAGCTTGGCGGCGGGTCGCTCCCCGCGGTGCGGGTCGACGTCAATCCGTACCTCCTCAATGCCGACGGTATCGCGATGGAGGATGTGCGCGCCGCGATTGAGGCCGCGAACGCCAACCGGCCCAAGGGCGTGCTGCAGGGGACGGGCGGGCGCGGGTGGCAGATCTACACGGACGCCGCCGGGCGGGTCGCCGCCGATTATCGCCCGCTGGTCATCGCCTGGCGCAATGGCGCGGCGGTGCGGCTGGGCGACATCGCGACGGTCAGCGACAGCGTCGCGGACACGCGCACGCTGGGCCTGTTCAACGGCGAGCACGCGGTGGTGGTCAACATCACCCAGCAACCGGGCGCGAACCTCATCCAGATGGTCGACGCGATCAACCGCGAGCTGCCGTCCCTGCGCGCGCTGATCCCCGCCGATGTGAAGGCGGAGGTCGCGATCGACCGCACCAACTCGATCCGCGCATCGATCCGCGAAATCGAGATCACCGTGGGCATCGCGCTGGTGCTGGTGGTCCTGGTGGTGTTCGCGTTCCTGCGCGACGTGCGCTCGACCACGATCCCCGCGATCGCGACGATCGTGTCGCTGCTCGGCACGTTCGGGGTGATGTACCTGCTCGGCTACAGTCTCAACAACTTGTCGCTGATGGCGATCACGGTCGCGACCGGGTTCGTCGTCGACGACGCGATCGTGGTGCTGGAGAACACCACCCGGCACCTCGAAGCCGGGATGAACCGCTTCGACGCGGCGTTGCTCGGCGCGCGCGAGGTCGGGTTCACCGTGCTGTCGATCTCGGTCAGCCTGGTGGCGGTGTTCATTCCGCTGCTGTTCCTCGGCGGCATCGTCGGGCGGTTGTTCCGCGAGTTCTCCGTGACGCTCTGCGTTTCAGTGATGATCAGCCTGGTGCTGTCGCTCACCACCACGCCGATGCTGTGCGCGTGGTTCCTGCGCCCCGGCGATGCC
The DNA here is from genome assembly GCA_964247225.1 of uncultured Sphingomonas sp. Classification (GTDB taxonomy): domain Bacteria; phylum Pseudomonadota; class Alphaproteobacteria; order Sphingomonadales; family Sphingomonadaceae; genus Sphingomonas. The sequence goes on from CAXTTU010000080.1 coordinate 5,811, forward strand.
GCGCAGGAGCACCGCCCGGCGGGACGCGTCGCGCAGGGGCTGGAGCGCGGCTATCTCCGCATCGAGCGGGCCTATGCGCGCTCGCTCGACTGGGCGTTGGGGATGAAGCGGCTGGTGCTGCTGCTACTCGTCGCGGTGATCGGGCTGACGGTGTATCTCTACATCGTCGTGCCCAAGGGGTTCTTTCCGCAGCAGGAAAGCCCGTTGATCTTCGCGGGGGTGCGCGCGGACGAGAGCGTGTCGTTCCAGTCGATGCAGCAAAAGCTGACCCGCGTCGTCGGCATCATCCACGCCGACCGCGCGGTCGCGGATGTGGTCGGCTTCACCGGCGGCTCGCGCGCGGGCGGCGCGTTCATCATCATCGCGCTCCGTCCCGTCGAGCAGCGGCATGGCCTGAAAAGCACCGACGTGATCCAGCGGCTCCAGCGCCACCTCCAGCCGGTGAGCGGCATCCGCCTGTTCCTGTCGCCGCTCCAGGACCTGCGCGCCGGGGGACGGCAGGGCAACGCGACGTACCAGTACACACTGATGGCGGACTCCACCCCTGCGCTCAAGCAATGGTCGCAAAAGCTGGAGGCGGCGCTCAAGGGGAGCCGCATCCTCACCAATGTCGATAGCGACCTCGCCGAGAACGGGGTCGAGAGCTTCGTCCGCATCGACAAGGACGCCGCCGCGCGCCTCGGCATCAGCCCGCGCGATGTCGATAACGCGCTCTACGACGCGTTCGGCCAGCGCCAGGTCGCGACCATCTACCAGGATATCAACCAGTATAGCGTGATCCTCGGCTGGCGACCCGGCGATACGAGGGGGCCGCAGGACCTGCCCGACGTGCGGGTGCCGGTCGGCGCGACCAGCGCGGCGACGACGAGTGTCGCTTCGACCAGCGGCAGCGCGGGCGGCACCGGCAGCCCGACCGGCGCAGGGCTGACCGCCCAGGGCCAGAACAATGGCGGCATCGCGCCGACCGTGACCACCAGCGCGGGCGGGGCGACGAGCGTCGGCGTCGCGTCGAGCGGAACCGTGTCCGCCACAACCGCCACCCGCTCCGGCCAGACCGCCGCCGCGTCCGTCCCCACCAACCCGGCGTTGCGCGACCCCTCGACCGGCTCGCCGCTCAGCAACACCGCGCGCGCGCTCACCCCGCTGCCGACCATTGCGGGTATCTCGCAGGCCCCCACCGCGGCCAGCGTCAACCACCAGGGGACCGAGCTCGCCGCGACGATTTCGTTCGACCTCGTCCCCGGCCACACGCTGAGCCAGGCGGCGGCGGAGATCGAGGCGGCGGAGGCGCGGATTGCGATGCCGGCGTCCGTGCATGGCGGCTTCGGCGGCACCGCGCTCCAATTCCAGCAGAACCAGGGGTCGCAGCCGCTGTTGATCCTCGCCGCCTTGGTGACGATCTATCTCGTGCTGGGGATGCTGTACGAAAGTCTGATCCATCCGCTGACCGTGCTGTCGACCCTGCCTGCGGCGGGGGTGGGAGGCGTGATGGCGCTGATGGTGTTCAAGATGGAGTTCGACATCATCGCGCTGATCGGCGTCTTCCTGCTGCTCGGCATCGTCAAGAAGAACGCGATCCTGATCATCGACTTCGCGCTCGCCGCCGAGCGCGATCGGGGGCTCTCCGCGCTGGATGCGGTGCGCGAGGCGAGCCTGCTCCGCTTCCGCCCGATCCTGATGACGACGCTCGCCGCCGCGCTGGGCGCGTTGCCGCTCGCGATCGGGTTCGGTGAGGGGGCGGAGCTGCGCCGCCCGCTCGGCGTGGTCATCATCGGCGGGCTGATCGCGAGCCAGCTGCTGACCCTGATCACCACCCCCGTCGTCTATGTCGCGCTCGACCGGCTCTCGCGCCGCCGCCGCCGATCGCGCGCGTCCCGTTTCCATGAGCTTGCCACATGACCCGCACCCTCGCCCCGCTTCTCGCCGCCGCCGCGCTTGCGGGGTGTTCGTTCGCGCCACATTATGCGCGGCCGGCCTTGCCCGCCGCGGGGACGTGGAAGACGGTCGACGGTTGGCGACCCGCCACGCCCGCCGACGATGCGGTGCGCGCGGATTGGTGGACCGCGTTCGGCGATCCGCAGTTGAACGACCTCGTCGCGCAGGCGGACGCGCATAACCAGACGCTTGCGCAGGCGATCGCCGCCTATCGCGAGGCGACCGCCCTTACCCGGGAAGCGCGCGCCAACCTGTTCCCGACCGTCAGCGCCAACGGATCGGTCACGCACAGCTATTCGGGCTCGGGCCGCGTCATCAACGGCGACATCGTCAGTTCGCAAACCGGGAGCACGACGGGCACGGGCGTCGGCTCCACGACTGGCGGCACCGGAATCACGACCGGCACCGGCAGCACCAGCGGGACCACCACCGGCGGCACCACGACGGGCATCGTCAGCAGCGGCAGCAACTCGACCAGCTATCGCCTGACGCTGCAGGCGACGTGGCAGCCGGACTTCTTCGGACGGCTGACCAATACCGTCCGCAACGCGCGTTATACCGAACAGGCGCGATTGGCGGACCTCGCCAACACCCGGCTGACGCTGCAGGGGCAGCTGGTCAGCGATTACCTGACATTGCGCGCCGACGACGCGGACCTCGCCAGCCTGACCGCGACCGTCGCCGCCTACCAACGCTCGTTTCAGATCGCGACCAATCGCTACAACGCCGGCATCGCCGCGCGCACGGACGTGTTTCAGGCACAATCGCAGCTCGCCTCTGCCCAGTCCGACCTCGAAGGCGAGCGCCGCACCCGTTCGCAGTTCGAGGACGCGATCGCGGTGCTGATCGGCGAGAACCCGGCGACCTACCGCATCGCCGCGCTCCCCAACTGGACGCCGACCACGCCGCAGGTCCCGGTCGCGCTCCCCTCCGACCTTGTCGAGCGGCGCCCCGACATCGCCTCCGCCGAACGGCAGGTCGCCGCCGCCAACGCGCAGATCGGGGTGCAGCGTTCCGCTTTCTTCCCGACGGTGACGCTGAGCGGCAATGGCGGGCTGGAGAGCGAGGGGCTGTCCTCCTTGTTTAACGCGTCGTCCCTCCTCTGGTCGCTGGGGTCGCAGGTCGCGCAGACGCTGCTCGACTTCGGCGCGCGGCGGGCGCGGGTGGCGCAGGCGCGCTATGCGTACGATGCGACGGTCGCGAACTATCGGCAGGTGACGCTGACCGCGTTTCAGGAGGTACAGGACGACCTCGTCGCGACGGAGATCCTCCAACGGCAGGAGGTCTTCCTGCAGACCGCGTCGACCGCGGCGGACCGGTCGGAGGCAGCGCTGCGCAACCAATATCTCGCGGGCACGACCATCTACACCAACGTCGTCACCGCGCAGGCGACCGCGCTCACCGCGCGCCGCGCGCTGATCCAGGGGCGGCTCGACCGGCAGAACGGCGCGGTGTCGCTGGTGCAGGCGCTGGGCGGCGGGTGGAGCGCGGCGGACCTCACCAACGGCCGCGCCCGCGCCGCCGCGCTCGCGGGGGTGAGCAGTTGACAGCGAACCGGGGTCGGATAGGTTTGGCGGCGGTCGGCGCGGGTGGGACCGTGGCGGACCGAGTTCCAGAGTAAAGGGTCGCGCGTGTCCCATCCTTTCCGACGCTTGCTGTTTGCGTTCCTCACCGTGCCGCTTCTGCCGACAGTCGCACAGGCCGAGCTTGGCGGACCGGTCGCGGGGGTGCGCAGCGAGGCGGCGCGGATGAACGCGCGGGTCGCGTCGGTGTCCATGGGCCGCTACACCCGCCATGACCTGACGCGCGCCAATGGTGGCTCGGTGCGCGAGTTCACCAACGCCAGCGGTCAGGTGTTCGCGGTGACGTGGTCCGGCCCCGGCAAGCCCGACCTGCGCGCCCTGCTCGGCCATCACTTCGCCGCGTTGCAGGCGAGCAGCGCGCGCGGTCGCGCTGCCCATGCGCTCCGCCGCCCGCCGCAGGTCAGCCAGGGCGACCTCCAGATTCAGACCGCGGGGCATATGGGCTGGTTCCACGGCGTCGCGTTCATCCCGTCGCTGGCCCCTGCCGGCTTTTCTCCTGCCGACCTGCCGCAAGGGCTTTGAGCATGATCCGCCATTTCGTCGCGCTCGCCGCCGCGCTCGCTCTTGCCGGTTGCGGCGGGGACTCCACCCCGTCCACCTCCGCCGCGCCGATCGCGGTGGTGACTCCCACGCCGACCCCGACGCCGACCCCCACGCCCACGCCGACACCCACCCCCACCGCGAATACCGCGGCGGTGACGCTCGACGCGGGCCCCGCCGCGCTGCAGACCGGCAGCGACGGGTATCAAGCGTTCAACGAGCCCTATGTCACCGTCACGATCTGCGCGCCCGGTTCGACCAGCAACTGCCAGACGATCGACCATGTGATCCTCGACACCGGATCGGTGGGCCTCCGGATCATCCAGCCCGTCCTCAACCCCAGCCTGCTCGCCGCGCTGCCGACCGAGAGCGACCAGTCGAACAACGCGGTCGGGGAGTGCTATCAATATGTGAACTCCTATGCGTTCGGCTCGGTGCGCACCGCGGACTTCCAGATCGCGGGCGAGAAGGTAGCGGCGATGCCGTTCCAGGCGATCGGCGACACCGGCGGCTTCACGACGATCCCCGCCAGCTGTTCGTCGGGCGGCGGGACGCCGATCAAGACGGTCAAGGATTTCAGCGGCAACGGCATTCTCGGCATTGGCACCACCACCACCGATTGCGGCAGCTTTTGCACGACCAGCGGGGGCAGCTCGGCCGCGATCTATTATGATTGCCCGGCCACGGGCGCGTGCACGTCGATCATCGGGCGCGCGGCGAACGCGGCCGCGCCGTTCCAGCAGCTCCCCAATCCGGTCGCGGCGTTCCCGGCCGATAATAACGGCTCGATCCTGACGCTGCCGTCGGTGCCGCAGCCGGGGGTCATCGACCGGCTCGGTCGTGTTCGGCATCGGCACGCAAGCGGACAACGCGCTGACCGCGGCGAACGTCCTGCCCGTGACGACCTCGTCCAGCAGGCTGGGCCCGGGGGTGCTGACCGCGACGTATAACAGCAAGGTGCTGACGCAAAGCTTTCTCGACAGCGGCAGCAGCGATTATTTCTTCATCGACACCAGCCTCAATCCCTGCACCGACACGGACCTGATCGCCTTTTACTGCCCGGCATCGCCGTTGCCGCTGTCGCCGCTGATCACCGCGACCAACGGCGCAACCGCGAGCGGGGCGTTCACGCTCTACAGCCCGCTGAACGTCCTGGCCTCGTCCAACGTCGCGCCGGGGCTGGCGGTCAACCCGACCTTGGTGAAGCCGCCGCTGCCGTTCGCGAACAGCTTCGACTTCGGGGTGCCGTTCTTCTTCGGCAAGGCGGTCTATACCTC
>CAXTTU010000081.1:0-11112 GCA_964247225.1 uncultured Sphingomonas sp.
CGGCGGGCGCTTCGCTCGCGGCGAGTTGAAACAAGCGGTCGAGCCGCGCCTTGGCATCGAGCCCGTGCAGCGACGCAAGCATGTCCCGGTCGGCGGCGAGCCGGTGATAGCCCTTGTCGGCCATGCAGGTCCGCTCGACCTTGTCCTCTAGCCGTCGCCGCTCCGCGCCCGCCGCCATCCCGGAGAACAGCGCACCTGCGGCGGCGGCGTACAAATTGGGTGCGTATACATATCGCGCGTGGACCTTGATCCCGCCCGCCAGTTCGGCGCACTCGCCGACATCGGCGGCGTAGGCATCGCGGCTCACGCCGGCCTTGTGGAAATAATAAGGCTGTCCCGCCTCCGCCGCCGTTCCTCCGAACAGCAGCGCGACCCCGATCGCCGCCCGCAACCTCTTCATATCCGTCCCCACCTGTGCAGGGAGGCGTTAGTGGAACGGAGGCTGACGGTCTGTTCAGGCGAATGCTTAATTCGCGGTCAAGGCGTCCCCTGCACCACTCGGGGTGCGATGCCCTTCGACGCGCGGCGGACAGGCCTCGCTCGCCACGATCAAGCTAGCAGGCAAGGCCAGCGCGGGCGCGTGGGTCGCGAGTTCATGGCCCAGCACCCGCGCATTCTCGATCGCGCCGAGCTGGCCGATGTCGGACGGCTGCATCTTGGTCTGATCGAAGCGGAACGCCGCGCAAGTCTCCGTTCGCGCAATCTCCTTGCGGTCGGCGAGGCGATAGATGCGCCATTCGACCCGCATCCGCCCCTCGCCCTTCAGCCGCTGGCCATGATCGACCTTGCGCGCGAGGCCATAGGCGGGGACGCAGGCGCTCGCCTGCATCCCGACCACATTGCCGATCAGCCGATAGCCGGTCGTCGGCGCGCGATAGTCGAGCCAGTCGTCCGCGTCCTGCGCTTCGATCGCGACGCCCGCGCCCCGCACCGCCCGCGCCACCGCCGCGCGCGCCTTGGGGCCCGCAGGCTCAACGTCGCGCCAGCGCAAGGTACCTGCGGGCGCGCAGATCAGTCCTGCCTTCTTGTGCCCGACAGCGTCCTCCGCGCTCAGCTCGGTCCGGAGCGCCCCGACCGCGAACGCCTCGCCGTGGAGCGAGGCGGGAGGGGTGGTCTGCGCGGTGCCTGAACTCGTCAGGCCAACCGCAATCAGCCACAACAACTTGCGCCGTCCCACAGCGCCCGTCACTTCGACGCCGTCAGGTCGACGATGCGGTCGCGGTCATAGCGCATCACGCCCGGCATCTCGGGCATTCGCGTGATTGCCAGCCCGAAATAGTTGGGCAGCTTGCCGACAGGGTGGAACTGCGCGGGCCGGATCACCGCCTTGGCGAGGCGGGGGTCGACCGCGCCGGGCGCAGCCGGGTGGATCGTCCCCAACGCCGCCGAGGCCAGTCCGGCGGGCTCTGCGTCCGTATCCGGCTTGGCGATGGTGCCGAGGTCGACGACCTCGCCCGCCTTCGCCTCGAAGCTGACGCTCCCCATGCAAAAGCATGTGCCGATCATTGCGTTGTTCTGGCCCGCGAAGATCACGCCGTAGATCCGGTATCGCCCGGGCGTCACCGCCTCCAGATAGGTGGACGCACCCGACACCTTGGCGAAGCGGTTGGCCGGGCCGATCGGCACCGCCGCCAGCACTCCGAACGGCGTGAACTCGAAATTGGCCTCGGTCGGCTCGACGACCTTGTTCTCGCCCACAGGTTTGACCCCCTTCGCCGCCGCGTCCTTCTGCGCCGCCTCGTACTCGGCGAGCTTCTTGACGTACTTGGCGTGCGACTCCGCCAGCGCCTCGGCGCGGAGCTTCGCGTACTCCACCTGGTCCGCGTCGCTCGGCATCTTCATCAGGTAGAGCGGCGTCTGCGTCTCCGCGCGCACCAGCACATAGGCCTGCGCCGGGTCGAGCGACACGACGGGCTTGTCGGCGACATGACTGCTGGTGACGAACTTGACCTTGCTCTTGGCAACGGCGGCACCCGGCGCGACGAGCGCCAGCATCGCGGCGGCGAGCGGAAGCGCGCGCTTCACAATCCGAGCTCCTTGCCCGCGGGCCGATAGGCGGAGGCGACCAGCGCCTGCTGGCGCAGCATCCGCGTCCGATCCTCGTCCTTGACGCTCGACAGCCCTTCCTCGAAGTTGAAGTCCTTCCAGACGTCCTTCGACACGCCGAAGCGCCCATAGCCCTTGAAGTTCATGCAGGTGCGCATGTTGACGCGCCGCAGCCGCCGCTTCTCCGCCGACCCGAAGATTGCCATCGCCAGCGCATTGCCGATCGCGCTGCCGACCGCGCCGCCGATCGTGCCCGCATAGGGGTAGGGCGTCTGCTGATAGGCGACCCCGCCCTGCAGCCCGCGTGCGTAACCGTCGCATTCGCTGATGTCCGCATAGGCGGTCGCGACGTCGGTGCCGTCGCGATGGAAGATATAGTATTTGTCGTAGTTCTTCTCGTCTTCCGGCGTCGGCGTGAAGGCGAGCTTGGGCATTGCGATCGCGGCGCGGTCCGCGTCGGGGAGCGTCACCGGGCCGAACGGCGAGGCGCTATCGGGCAGATACCCCGCCGCCGGCGCGAGCGCCTGGGCCTCGACCGGCCCACCGACCATCGCGACCAGCGCCGCCATACCGGCAGCCCACCACCTTTTCGCCATCCGCTCCCCCCTTCGCAGCCCCGCCCCCGCGAGACTCGCATATGTCTATCGCCTCGCCGTCACCGGGCAAGCGTTTTCACAACGGACGTGAAACGATCACCCCAGCGCTTTCTTGAGCAGCTCGTTGACGACGCCCGGGTTCGCCTTGCCCGCCATCGCCTTCATCGTCTGGCCGACGAAGAAGCCGAACAGCTTATGCTTGCCGGAGCGGTATTCGGCGACTTTGCCCTCGTTGGCGGCGAGCACCTTGGCTATCTCCGCCTCGATCGCGCCGGTGTCGCTGGTCTGCCGCAAGCCCCGCGCGTCGACGATCGCGCCCGGCGCATCGCCGGTCTCCAGCATCACCTCGAACACCTGCTTGGCGAGGCTGCCCGACAGCGTACCGTCGGCGACGAGGGCGAGCAGTTCGCCCGCCCGGGCGGGCGTGACCGGGCTCGCCTCGATGCCGACCCCCAGCCGGTTGAGCGCCCCGAACAGCTCGCCCGCGACCCAGTTCGACGCAGGGATCGGAGCCGCGCCCGCGTCGAGCAGCGCGTCGAACCAGCGCGCGGTCTCTACCTCCGCGGTCAGCACGGCGGCGTTGTACGGGGTGACGCCAAGCGCCTCGTACCGCGCGCGCTTGGCGTCGGGCAGTTCGGGCAGGCTCGCGCGGCACGCGTCGAGGAACGCGTCGTCGAGCTCGAGCGGCAACAGGTCGGGGTCGGGGAAATAGCGGTAATCGTGCGCGTCCTCCTTGGAGCGCATCGAGCGGGTCGCGCCGCGGTCCGGGTCGAACAGCCGCGTCTCCTGGACGATACTCCCGCCCGCCTCCAGAACATCGACCTGCCGGTTCGCCTCATGCTCGATCGCGGCCATCACGAAGCGGACCGAATTGACGTTCTTGGTTTCCGTCCGCGTGCCCAGCTCCGCGCCGGGCTTGCGCACGGAGACGTTGACGTCCGCGCGCATCGAGCCTTCCTCCATGTTGCCGTCGCACGACCCGACGTAGCGCAGGATCGCGCGCAGCTTGCGCAGATACGCCCCCGCCTCGGCGGGCGAACGCATGTCGGGGCGCGACACGATCTCCATCAACGCCACCCCCGACCGGTTGAGGTCGACGTACGACCGGGTCGGATGCTGGTCATGCATCAGCTTCCCCGCATCCTGCTCGACATGGATGCGTTCGACGCCGATGCGCTTGGGTTCGCCGTCGTGCTCGATTTCAAGCGCGCCCTCGCCGACGAGCGGGTGGTAGAGCTGGCTGATCTGATAGCCTTGGGGCAGGTCGGCGTAGAAATAGTTCTTGCGGTCGAACCGGCTCCAGCGGTTGATCTCGGCCCCGATCGCCATGCCGGTCCGCACCGCCTGGCGGATGCACTCGGCATTGGGCACCGGCAGCATCCCCGGCATCGCCGCGTCGACAAGGCTCACCTGCGTGTTCGGCTCCGCGCCGAAAGTGGTGGACGCGCCGGAGAACAGCTTGGCGTTGGAGGTGACCTGCGCATGGACCTCCAGCCCGATCACGACCTCCCACTCGCCGGTGGCGCCGTGGATGCGGTATGCGGATGCGTCAGCCATTGGGATGAGTCTCGGGCGTTGTGAGGGCGAGGTCGGGAAAATAGCTGGCGAAGCGTTGACGGTCACGGGTCAAAAGTTTCGCCCCGAGCGTGGCCGCGTGCCCGCCGATGAGGAAGTCGGCCAGCACAGCCGAGCGCTCGCCACCCGCGCGGCGATACGCCCGATGTGCGCGCCCCGCTCGCCAGGCCGCGTCCGGCGTGAGGTGGAGAATGTCGAACGCTGCTTCCCCGAAATAGCGGAGCTGTTCCTCCCCTGTCGCGAACTGACCCGCGCATTCGGCGAGGACGACCATGTTGACCGCCAGCGAAGCGCGATAGCGCGCACGCGCAACCGCCGCGCGTGACCAGGCCGAGAAAGGCGCGTCGGCCTCCATCAGGTCGATGACGACGTTGCTGTCGAGAAACGTCACAGGTCTGCGGGGTCCGGCACTGGCAAGGGTTCGCGCAGGTCCGCCATATAGACATCCGTGTCGATCCCGGTCCGCAGGTGTTTCCACCGCTCGGCAAGGGCGTCCAGCCGAGCCAACTCGGCTCGAAATGCCGCCTCCTCATCGGGCAGCGCGCGGCTCGCCTTGCGGATCGTGGCCACGTCGCCGCCCTCGTACCCAATCTCGACAGGCTCGTTGGCCCGAAGACCAAGTGCATCGCGCACGTCCTTGGGAATGGTAACCTGCCCCTTGACGGTCATGTTCGTGAGTTTGCCCATGTGGCGGTATTACTCGACTGCGGTTTTACCGTCTACCACCAAGCCTCCGGTCGCGCGGTGAACCCGGCGCGCTGCTCCAGCGCGAGGCAGGCATTCAGCACGCCTTGCTCGTCGAGCGGCTTGCCGATCACCTGCAGCCCGAGCGGCAGCCCCGCCTTGTCCACCCCGCCCGGCACGCTCATCGCGGGAAGGCCCGCGAGCGAGGATGGTACGGTGAACACGTCGTTGAGGTACATCGCCAGCGGGTCCGCCGACTTCTCGCCCAACGCGAAGGCGGCGCTCGGCGCGGTGGGGGTGAGCAGCACGTCGCAATGCTCCCACGCCTGATCGAAATCTCGCGCGATCAGCGTGCGCACCTTCTGCGCCTGCGTGTAATAGGCGTCGTAGAACCCGGCGGAGAGCACATAGGTGCCGATTATGATCCGCCGCTTCACCTCCGCGCCGAAGCCGTCCGCGCGCGTCGCGGCGTACATATCCTGCAGTCCCGCGCCGTCGGGCAGGTCGCGGAGACCGTAGCGGACGCCGTCATAGCGGGCGAGGTTGGACGAGGCTTCGGCGGGCGCGATGATGTAATAGGCAGGCAGCGCGTAGCGGGTGTGCGGGAGCGACACCTCCACCACCTCCGCGCCTGCGTCGCGCAGCCAGTCGCAGCCGCGCTGCCACAGCGCCTCGATCTCTTCGGGCATCCCGTCGACCCGGTATTCGCGCGGTACGCCGACGCGCTTGCCGGAGAGATCGGCGTTCAGCCCCGCTTCCCAGCGCGGCACGTCGAGGCGGAGCGAGGTCGCGTCCTTCGCGTCGAAGCCCGCCATCGCCTCCAGCATCGCAGCGCAATCGCCCACGTCACGCGCCATCGGCCCCGCCTGGTCGAGCGACGAGGCGAACGAAACCACGCCCCAGCGCGAACAGCGGCCATAGGTGGGCTTGATGCCGCTGATGCCGGTGAACGCGGCGGGCTGACGGATCGAGCCGCCGGTGTCGGTCCCGGTCGCGCCCGGGCAGATGCGCGCCGCGACCGCCGCGCTCGACCCGCCCGACGAGCCGCCGGGGGCGAGCGAGGCGTTGCCGCCGTCGCTCCGCTTCCACGGCGAGACGACGTTGCCGAAGTAGCTCGTCTCATTGGACGAGCCCATCGCGAACTGGTCCATATTGAGCTTGCCGAGCATCCCCGCGCCCGCCGCCCACAAGTTCGCGGACACGGTCGACTCATAGGTCGGCGTGAAGCCTTCGAGCATGTGGCTGCCCGCCGTGGTCGGGACCCCGGCAGTGCAGAACAGGTCCTTCATCCCGATCGGCACGCCCGCGAGCGGCTTCAGCACCTCGCCGTTCGCGCGCGCGGTGTCGGCGGCGGCGGCGGCGGCGAGCGCGTGATCGGGCGTCTCGACCAGGAACGCGTTGAGCGGCTTGGCGCGGCTGACCGCGACGATGAACGCGTCCGCCACCTCGCGCGCGGAGAAGGCGCCGGTGCGGACGCCATCGCGGATCTGGCGGACGCCAAGGTCGGTCAGCGCGGCCATTATTCGATCACCTTGGGCACGGCAAAGAACCCGTGCTCCGCTTGCGGAGCGTTCGCCATCAGCTGCTCGCGGATGCCGCCGTCGGTCACCACGTCGTCGCGCAACCGCAGCGTGTTGGGGATCACCGCCGTCATCGGCTCGACCCCGCTCGTGTCCACCTCGCCCAGCTGCTCGATCCAGCCGAGGATGTTGCCCAGCTCGGGCGCTAGCCGTTCGGCCTCGCCCTCCCGCAACGCGATGCGCGCGAGCCGCGCGATCCGTTCCACTGTGTTCGTGTCGACCGACATGTATGTCGGCTAGCCCGCGCGCCGCCGCTGCGCAACCCGAGTTGCGCCCGCGCCGCGCGTCGGGCACGGGTCCCGCTTCCGTCACCGGAGCGCTCCTTGGCCCGCAAGTTCCTGTACGTCGTCGCCGCGTTGATCGTGCTCGTGCTGGCGGGGGCGATCGCCTACAGCCTGTTCGGCAACCAACTGCTGCGCTGGTCGTCGACCCCGAAAACGCCGTTCCAGGCCCAGCCCGCGGTGGCGCAGTCGGCCTATGCGGACAAACGCATGTGGCTCGCCCGGCCCGACCTGCCCGGCAATCCCGCGCTGTGGACCCCGCCGGGCTACCACGCCGCCGCCAAGCCGCCGCGCGTCGCGGTGTTCTTCATCCACCCGACCTCGTTCATCGACCGCAAAAGCTGGAATGCCCCGCTCGACAATGCCGACGCCAACGCGCGCGCGGCGCTGTTCCTCCGCGCGCAGGCGAGCGCATTCAACGAGGTGGGCGAAGTATACGCGCCGCGCTATCGCCAAGCGACGTTCGGCGCATTCCTCAGCAGCAGCGCCGATGCCGAGCAGGCGCTCGGGCTCGCGTACCGCGACGTGCTGGCGGCGTTCGACGCGTTCCTCGCGCAGATTGGCCCCAACCGCCCGATCATCCTTGCCGGGCATAGCCAGGGGGCGCTCCACCTGACGCGGCTGCTCCGCGACCGCGTCGCGGGCACGCCGCTCGCGCATCGGGTGGTCGCCGCCTATGTCGGCGGTTGGCCGGTGTCGGTCAGCGCCGACTTGCCGCGCATGGGGCTGCCCGCCTGCGCGCGTGCCGATCAGGCGGGATGCATCCTCGCATGGCAGAGCTTCGCCGAGCCCGCCGACCCGTCGCTGATCACCGATGTCTACAACGCAACGACCGGCTTCACCGGCGCGGCGAGGAAGGGAACGCCGATGCTCTGCACCAATCCGCTGACCGGCACCCCCGACGCCGCCGCGCCCGCCACCGCCAATCTGGGCACACTGTTCCCGACCCCGGACCTGCGGACCGCACAGATCATCCCGGCGCGGGTCCCCGCTCGCTGCGCGCCGCCGGGCATCGTGCTGATCGGCGCGCCGCCGAACCTGCCCGGCTATGTGCTGCCCGGCAACAACTACCATGTCTACGACTACAGCCTGTTCTGGGCCAATATCCGCGCCGATGCCGCGCGGCGGGCGGCGGCGTGGCGGGGCTGATCACCGCCGACCGCGACGCCTTTCGCGCCGCGCTGCCCGAGGGCGGCCGGATGTTGGGGCTGGATGTCGGCACCAAGACGATCGGCACAGCGCTCTGCGACGCGGGGTGGAGCTTCGCGTCGCCCGCGCTGCTTGTCCGCCGGACCAAGTTCACCGCCGACAAGGCGGCGCTGGTCCGCCTGTCCACCGAGCAGCGAGTCGCGGGCTGGGTGATCGGCCTGCCGCTCAACCTCGACGGGAGCGAGAGCCCTCGCTCGCAATCGACCCGCGCGTTCGCTCGCAACTGTGCGGACCTGCCCTATCCCATCCTGCTGTGGGACGAACGCTGGTCGACCCAGGCCGTCACCCGCGCGCTGATCGAACAGGACGTCAGCCGCGCCAAGCGCGCCGAACGCGTCGACAACCTCGCGGCGGCATACATCCTCCAGGGCGCGATCGACGCGCTGGTCGTCTGACCCGCAGAGCGGCTACCGAACACCCGCGACCGCACCGTCGATCACAAGCCGGTCGTTCGAGGCGCGCAGGCCCGTTGCGATCATGGAGAATGCAAATCCGCTTTCCGCTCCTTGCGGCCCGAAGAAGGTGCCCGCGAAATCGCCCTGCACCGCGGCGGCACTGCTCGACCAAGTGCCGGTGTAACGTCCGGTCGCCGCGTTGATCGTCCCGCTCCCGGTGACGCTACCGAGGTCCAGGTCCGGTCCGGATGACGGCGTCACGATCAGGTGAAACTGTACGACGATCTGTCCAGTGGACAGGATCACGCGGAAAGCCGCCGCGCTCTTGATAAACGAGTAATAACTCGTTCCGTTTGAATAATATCCCGCGATGAACTGATCGGTATTGAGGTAACTGAAATCACTTCCCGCCGGTATATCCGAGATCAGCGTCTTCACGCCCGCGACACAATGGTAGTTGCTGTTCTCTGGAGCGTAGTCCATGAACCGCGTATAGCTCAGGTTTCCGTTCACATAGGGAGGGAAGATATCGAAAAAGTGGTAGTGGCCGGCATATGGCAGCTTATATCCGCGAGAGTCGGCGGTGCTCTTCGGTTGCAGCTCATTCGGCCCGAACGACTCTGAACCGTTCGTCGTGACGGTGAACGTCTGCGTGCTGGCTTGATAGCTGATGATCGGCTTTTGGCCGAAGTCGTTGGCCGGGATCGTCGTTTCCTTGCCAACTTCGCTGCCGCTAATGCCAGCGCAGAGCGACGTATAGGTCTGGTCGCCCTGTAGGTCACTGAATTTGGTGTATGCCGTCGGAGTAGGCGTCGGCGTGGGTGTCGGAGTAGGCGTAGGCGTTGGAGTGGGCGTAGCGGTCGGCGTAGGGGTCGGCGATGCCGCAACGACCGGCACCGTGCTGCTCCCACCACCGCCGTCGCCGCACGACGCGACCAGGAAAGCGCCGGCCAATGCGAGTCCGCCCCTCTTCATAACTGCCCCCGTTACGCTGTTTTTTCACGCTTTTTCTGGAGGCGGGGAGCCTTGTCAACCTCCGTTCGTCAACTGCTTTCGTCGCGACCGGCTGGCGGCATGGGTGCCCTGGCCCGCTTTCAGGCGTGACGCGGATCACAGCGCCGCGATGAGATCGTTGAGCTGACGGCGACCGAGCTCGCTGGTGCTGAGCGGGTCGGGCGCGCGCCGGGCGCGGTCGGCGGGGGCGTCGAGCCGTAGGACCAGCTTGCCCGCCGGGCGCGCCGCCGGCGTAGCGCAGGCGACCAGCGCCAGCCCGTCCCTGGCCGACGACACGCCGCACAGCCCCGGTGCCGTGCCATTGGCCTGCGCCGGCGCGGCGGTGAGGAAGAGGCCGAACGTGGCGGCGGCGATGATCCCGATCTTCATGGTGTAGCTCCGTTCCCGATGACCAGCGATTAGCCCCGCGAACGGTACTCACTCCTTACCGGAAACGACCCCTCACCTCATCACTTCGGATGACGCGCGCGCAGCCGCTCCAGCGGACGCATCGCGCGGCGCGTCGCGCTGCCGAAGCTCTGATGCCGCATCAGCTCCGCCATCTGCAGCGGGCGGTAGAGCGCCGCATGGCGAATGTACGGGCGCGCGGCATAACGCTGCAGATCGCCCGCGTGTCGCTTTTTCACGAAGCGGGCGAGCCCGTCCCGCACCTCCTGCTTGTGCGTGGTCCACCACCCGCTCACCCGCGCGCGCAGCGCTTCGAGCGCCGCCGGGTCGCGGGTCAGCGCCTCGATCAGCGCCGGGGCCGCGCGCCAGCTGCTCACGCGCGGCATCGGGTCGTCGCCCAGGATCAGCCGGTAATAGTCGAGCGTCGCGCGACGCTCGACGATCGGGATGCAGCCATGTTCCAGCGCCTCATAGGTCCGCCATGTCTCGACAAAGACATTGCCCATCGGCGACGGCACGAACACGCTCCTGCGCATCAGCGCCTGATATTGCTCGCGATTGAGCGGCCCGTCGCGCCCGGTGTCGTGGACCAGCCCGCCGGGGACCCGCTCCAGCCCGCGGATCATGTCCGCGCGCGACGCCTTGACGCTACCCGCAAAACTCCAGACGTGCGGGCGATCGGCAAGGCCGGGCAGCGGTTGCGTCTCGCCGCCCCCGTTCGGGTAGCCGAGCGGCGCGGTGAAGATGCCGGGCGCCATCGCCAGCTTCGACCCGTGATTCTTGATGACCCGGTCGAAGTAGCGATAGGTGTCGTACCCGCCCGACAGCCACTCGTCGCTGACATGCCAGAGCGTGAGGTTGTCGCTCGCCTTGCGGCACGCTTCGAAGAACGCGTGGCGGTGACGGTAGGGGACGGTGTTGCCGCTGACGACCTGGATCACGTCGCCGTCATGCGCGTCGTAATCGGGGTCGACGATCACCTCGGTGACGACGTCGCCGAGCAGATACTCGATCCAGTCGCGCTCCTCGAGATGCTCGTGGTAGATCAGCTTCACGACTAGCCCCCCGGCGACTGCGCTGCGGCGCGGCGTACCCGCGCGAGGGAAGGCGGGCAAGCGGCTTGCCCCGCCTCGCCCGCGTGCGTATCGGCATCGTTCGATGCCCGTCCCGGATGCCCGCCCCGCCCCGCTGCTTGCCGGTCAGGCGGCGTTCCCGCACCCGCATTTGCTCGGCATCGCGGGGTTGCAGCCGCACGAGATCAGCTTCCTGCTCGACGAGGCGGAGGCATGGGTGGAGGCAAACCGCGCGCACGCAGCGCCCGACAAGCGGCTCGCCGGGCTGACGC
>CAXTTU010000082.1:0-11092 GCA_964247225.1 uncultured Sphingomonas sp.
CGCTGATCGCGCTGGTGATCTGGGAAACCAATCACGACGACCCGGTCATCGACTTGCGCATGCTCAAGAACCGCAACTTCTCGATGGTGCTGCTGGTGATGACGGTGACGGGCATGGTGTTGTTCAGCACCACCCAGCTGATCCCGCAGATGCTGCAACAGGTGATGGGGTACAGCGCGCTCGACGCTGGGCTGGCGATGACGGCGGGGGGGATCGCGACGCTGCTGATGGTGCCGTTCGCGGGCCAGCTGACAGGCAAGGTGGACGTGCGCATCCTGCTGATCGGCGCGTTCCTGATCCAGGCGCTGGCGTTGTGGAACCTGACCCACCTCAACGCCGAGATAACCTTTCGCGACGCGGCGGTCGCCCGGCTGATCTCGGCGGCGGGGCTGCCGTTCCTGTTCGTGCCGATCAACGCGGTCGCCTATATCGGCCTCCGCCAGAACCAGACCGCGCAGGCGTCGAGCCTCCTCAACGTGTTCCGCAATCTGGGCGGCACGCTCGGCATCTCCACCTCGCAGACCCTGCTCGCGGGCCAGCTCCAGATCCACCAGTCGCGGCTGGTCGAGTATGCGCAACCGCTCAATCCCAATTACAATGACTGGCTCGCGAGTGCACAGTCCGCGCTGGCGGGGACGGGAGACGCGGCGGGGAGCGCGATGGGCGTGCTCTACCAGACGGTGCAGCGTCAGGCGTCGATGCAGGCGTTCATCAGCGTCTACTGGATCCTGATGTGGATCGTCATCATCGTGACGCCGACCGTTCTGCTGATGAAAAGCGGCATCGGCGGCAAGGCCCCGGCGGGAGCCCATTGATGCGTAAACACCTCCTTGCCGGCGCGGCGGCGCTGGCGCTCGCGGGCTGCACGGTGGGGCCGAATTACACGCGCCCCGACCAGCCGGTCCCGCCTGCGTTCGTCGAACCGCAGGCAAGCGCGCCCGCGACCGCGCAGCCGATCGACCCCGCGCATTGGTGGTCGGCGTTCGGCGACCCCGAACTCGACCGGTTGATCGAGCGCGGGCTTCAGGGCAGTCCCGATATCCGCACCGCCGCCAGCCGTATCCGTCAGGCGCGCTATGGCGAGATCATCGCGGGCGCGGCGGACAAGCCGCAGCTCAACGCGGACGCCAGCGCCAACCGGATCGACTTCAGCAAGAATGCCGGCTTCTCCTCGCTCGCGCGCGCGTTCAGCGGCGGCTCGGGCGGCAACTCCAGCCCAGCGACGACCGGGGGGACGACGGGCAGCACCGGCGTCGCGCTACCCGGCAGCGGCATTTCCACTTTCGCGGTCGGGTTCGACGCCAGCTGGGAGCTCGACCTGTTCGGCGGCGCGCGACGGCAACGCGAGCAGGCGCGCGCGCAAGCAGAAGGGGCGGAGTGGAACCGGCGCGACGCGGCGGTGACGATGGCCGCCGAGGTGGCGCAGGCCTATTTCGCGCTGCGGCTCGATCAGGAGCAGCTCGCGGTCATCACCGACGAGATCGCGCGCCAGCAACGCAATCTGGAGATCGCGGGTGAGCAGGCGCACGTCGGATTGAGCCCGCAGATCGACGTAACGCGCCAGCGCGCGTCGCTGACCTCGACACAGGCGCGGCAGGAGCCGATCCGCGCGGACGTTCAGCTGCGGATTCACTCGCTCGGCGTGCTGCTCGGCTTGAACCCCGAAGCGCTCACCGCCGAACTGTCCGCGCCCGCGCCCGCGCTCGGCCCCGCGCCGGTCGTCCCCGCCGGACTGCCGTCCGACCTGCTCCGCCGCCGCCCCGACATACGCGCCGCCGAGCGCCAGCTCGCCGCCGCGACCGCGGGGGTGGGCGTGGCGGTGTCGGACCTCTATCCCAAGCTATCGCTGACGGGCACCGCGCAGCTGATCTCCACCGCGCTCGGCAATCTCTTCTCGATCGACAGCAGGCAGACGGCCGCGACCGCGTCGGCGATGTTCCCGATCATCGATTGGGGCCGTCGCCGCGCGACCGTGAACCAGCGGCGCGAGGATCGCGAACAGGCCTATATCCAGTACCAGTCGATGGTGCTGGGCGCGCTGCGCGATGTCGAGGACCCGCTCGCGCAGATCGACGCGGAACGTCGGCGCAACGCGGCGCTGCGCCGCGCGGTGGCGGACGCGTCAGAGGCGGTGCGCGCGGACGAGGCGCAATATCGCACTGGGCTCGCCACGCAATCGACCCTGCTCCAGGGCGAGACGGACGTGCTCACCGCGCGCGAGCAGGTCGCCGGAAGCGATGCGCAGTTACGGCAGATGACGGCGGCGCTGTTCAAGGCGCTCGGCGGCGGATGGGAGACGTTGCCCGAAGTGGACAATCCCAAGGGCCATCATCAGCCGCTCCGATAGATATGGGCGGGAGCGAAATGTTGAGCGAAACGCCTGATCCCCAGCACGAGCGGTGAGCGGGGCGCACGGAATTAGCGGTTCATTCAATGATTTGGCTTAGGTCGGCCCGGTGACTGGTCCCGCCAACCCGGCCGATGATGCCCCGCTCGCGCCCGCGCGCACGATGGCGCTCGCACCGGATCAGGTGGCGGGACATGCCAATTGGCGCTTCGTCATCCTGGCGGAACTCGCCAACTTCGCGGTGCTACGCCGTCATGTCGGCAGGGCGCGCGCCGCCCTGCTCATCAACGATGTCGCAAGCCGAATCGGCGAGGTCCTCGCACCCGCGCATCTCACCACGGTCGGTCACCATGTCGTGGAGGTGGAGCTGATCGGCGATTCGCTCGATGACGCAAGCGCCGCACTCGAACGGCTGGTCCATGCGTTCGAGATGCCGCTCGACGTCGATGGGGAGGCCTATCGCGCGGAACTGACGCTGGCCGCGTCCGCCAGCCCGGCGGGCGGCATCGAGGACGTGCGGCTGGTCGAGGAGGCCGAATACGCGCTTGCCGAGGCGCGCGTGGAGGGCCGGCGCGTGGTTCGCGATACCACGCGCGAGCCGCGATCGGTCGACAAGGTGACGCTGCGGCACGAACTCGCCGGGGCGATCGAGCGTGAGGAGGTATTCCTCCAATACCAGCCCAAGGTCCACGTCCGTCGCCAGGAGGTCGTGGCGGCCGAGGCGCTGGTGCGCTGGAACCACCCCCGGCGCGGGCTGGTGCTGCCCAACGACTTCATCGCGTTGGCGGAAGAATCGCAGTTGATCGGGCCGCTGACGATCTGGACGTTGAAGCGCGTCATCGCGGACCAGGCGCTGCTGGCGGAGGGCGGGCATCACCTCACCATCTTCGTCAACATCTCCGGCCAGCTCCTGAACGATGTCCGCTTCATCGCCGAGGCGTGTCGGCTGGTGGCCGAGGGCGGTACGCGGATCGGCTTCGAGATCACCGAAACGTCGGTCATCCGCGACCCGGACAGCGCCATCCGCAACCTGCAGATGATCGCCGACCGGGGCGTGCCGATCGCCATCGACGATTACGGCGCGGGCCTGTCTTCGCTCGCCTATCTCAAGCGGCTTCCCGCGACCGAGCTCAAGATCGACAAGATGTTCGTGATGGAGCTGACGAGCAGCAACCGCGACCCGCTGATCGTGCGCTCGACGATCGATCTCGCGCACGCGATGGAGATGGAGGTGACCGCAGAGGGGGTCGAGACCGCCGCCGCGCTCGCGCTGCTGACGGTGATGGGGTGCGACATCGTGCAGGGGTTTCTGCTCAGCCGGCCATTGTCGCTGCCCGCCTTTCGACTCTATCTCGACAGCGGCGCGGCCGCGGAGGTGGCCGCGACGAGCGCAGCCTTCAAGCACAAGGCGGTGCGGTGGAAGGCCGCATAGCGATGGAATGTTGGCCTTTTCCGCCCCATCCTATGTTTGCAGGCTAGTCAACACGACCATTACTGGTAATGCAAGTTAACCGAACTAGCCCCTTGTGCCTTTGCCAGTTAGCGGCTTAAACACTCCGAAATGGACCAACAAAGCCCGGATGCCGTCGCGCGCTCGAAGGCGTGGGCGTGAATATCCTCTTCATCGAGGATGATCGCATGAACCGGCGGGTCGTGCGCGACATGCTGGATGTCGCCGGGGTGGGCATGGCCGAGGCGGAAAGCGGCGAGCAGGGCTTGTCGCTGATCGACGCGAACGAGTTCGACGTGGTGCTGCTCGATCTGAGGATGCCCGGGATGGACGGGCTGACGGTGATCGCGCGGGTGCGCGGCCGTACCGATGGCAAGGCCACGCTGCCGATCGTGGTGCTCACCGCCGACACCGCCGCCGACCTGCGCGAACGCTGCCTGGCCGCAGGCGCCGACGACGTGTTGTTCAAACCCGTCGCGATGGAAGCGTTGTTCGACTCGATCGGACGCGTGCTCGCGGCGCGGCAGGACGATGACGGGATGATTACCTAGCGCTTGGGCCTGAGCGCGTCGGCGAGCGAAGCCGTCGCGCTGCCGCGGCGCGCGGGCGCGGGCTGGGACGGCGCGGGGGACCAGCCGCTGAGATGGACGATCACGAACCGCTCGGCGGTGCGCCCGTCGGGGTCGGCGCGCGCGGCAAAGGCCTCGGCGGCGCGCGCGAGCGTGTTGCGGCGGAGCGGCGCGCTGCCCGCGAGCAGGCTGGTGCCCGCCATGCCGCGCAGGTCGTCGAGCAGCCGTCCGAACCCGCTATAGCGCACGGTCAGCGTCTCGACATCCGCCACCGGCAGCGTCAGCCCGGCGCGCATCAGCAAGTCGCCCGCCGAGCGCACGTCGACTTGCGGGTGAAGCCGCGCGGCGGGGCGGTCGCCCTCCGCCTCGAGCAGCACCGCGCGCAGGGTGGACAGGCTGCCCGCGCCGAGGAATGCGGCGAGGAACAGCCCGTCGGGGCGGAGCACGCGGCGCACCAGCGCCAGCGCGCCGGGCAGGTCGTTGACCTGATCGAGTACCCCCGCCGAGACGACGAGGTCGAAGCTCCCATCCGCAAAGGGAAGGCGGTCCTCGTCCGCCTGCACGCCCCCGGCTTGGCGCGCAAAGGCGTGACCCGCATCGACCCGCGCTACCCGCGAGCCTGGCGGTGCGGGGAAGGTGCCGTCGAAACAGCCGAGGTCGAGCACGTCCGCGAAGGACCGCGTCACCGCCGCCAGCCGCTCGGCGATGCCGTCGAGCATCGCCTCGCGCAGGAAAGCGTGCGCGGGCCAGTCGGGCGCGGCGCGGTCGCGGCGCTGGCGGCGTCGGGCGCGGCTGAAGAGATCGTCCACGCGCGCGCTTGTGCCGGGCGCGGGGCGGCGCGACAAGGCACGGATGCACTGGGCCGCGCCGTTCCGCTCCGCCATCGCGCTGGCGTTGCCGCCACGCTGCCCGGGATGCGGCGCGGTGGTGGGGGTGGACCATCGCTTCTGCGCCGAATGCTGGGGGTCGCTGCGCTTCATCGGTCCGCCCTGGTGCGCGCGCTGCCACCTGCCGTTCGAGCGGGACCGCGGCGCGGGTGCGACATGCAAGGCGTGTGCGAGGCGCGCGCCGCGCCATGCGGGGGTACGCGCGGCGGTCGCCTATGGCCCGGTCGCGCGCACGGTTGCGCTCAGGCTCAAATATGGCGGGCGGATCGCGTTCGCGCGGACGATGGCAGCGCTCATGCTCAGGTGCGTGCCGGAAGGGACCCAGTTGCTGGTGCCCGTGCCGCTCCACCGTTGGCGGATATGGGGGCGGGGGTATAATCAGGCGGCGCTGATCGCCGACGCGCTCGGAAAGGCGAGTGGCCTCGCCGTAGATAAGTTCGCGCTCCAGCGCCCGCGCAGGACACCGCCGCTCCGAGGCATGAACGGGCGCGAGCGGGCGCTGACGGTGCGGAGCGCGTTCCACGTTCCGCCAGAGGGCGCGTCGCGGGTCGCGGGGCGGCACGTCACCCTCATCGACGACGTGTTCACCAGCGGCGCGACCGCCCATGCCTGCACCGACGCGCTGCTCGGCGCGGGCGCGGCGAGCGTCACGGTGCTGTGCTGGGCGCGGGCGCTGGGGCGGGGCGATTGACAAGCGGCGGGGCAGGGCACACCTCCTCCCGCATGGCCAAAGTCCTGATCTATACCAAGGCGTTCTGCCCATATTGCTCGCGCGCGCTCCAGCTTCTTGGGCATAAGGGCGCGAGCGTGGAGGAGGTCGACATCACCATGGGCGGCCCCGGTCGCGCGGAGATGCTGGCGCGCAGCAACGGGCGGACCACCGTGCCGCAGATCTTCGTCGGCGAGCGGCATGTCGGCGGCTATGACGACCTCGCCGCGCTGGAGCGGGCAGGGGAGCTCGACGCGCTGTTGGCATGAGGGCGGCGTTGCTCCAGATGACGAGCGGGGTCGACCCCGCCGCCAATGCTTGGCGACTGGTCGATGCGGTGGAGCGGGCCGCGGGCGAGGGCGCGGCGATGTTGTTCACGCCGGAGATGTCCGGCCTGCTCGATCGCGACCGCGCGCGGGCGGCGGCGAGGATCAAGACGGAGGCTGACGATCGCGTGCTCGCGGCGGTGCGCGACGCGGCGGCAAAGGCGGGCCTCTGGGTGCAGCTCGGCTCGCTCGCGGTGCGGCGCGATGACGGGCGGCTCGCGAATCGCGCGTTCGTGATCGACGGCGCGGGCGAGGTCCGCGCGCGCTACGACAAGCTGCACCTGTTCGACGTCGACCTGCCCACGGGTGAGAGCTGGCGCGAGTCGGCGAGCTATGCGGGCGGCGACGCGGCGGTGGTGGTCGATACGCCGTTAGGGCTGCTCGGGCTGACGATCTGTTACGACCTGCGCTTCCCCGATCTATTCCGCGCGTTGAGTGACGCGGGCGCTACGCTCTTCTCCGTGCCGTCCGCATTCACGCGCCCGACCGGGGTGGCGCACTGGCAGGTGCTGCTCCGCGCGCGGGCGATCGAGGCGGGCGCGTTCGTGCTCGCGGCGGCGCAGACCGGTCTGCACGAGGACGGGCGCGCGACGCACGGGCACAGCCTCGCGGTCGATCCGTGGGGCGAGGTGCTGCTCGACATGGGGGAAGTGGCGGGGCTGGCGTTCGTCGACCTCGACTTGGGCCGCCTCGCCGACGTGCGTGCGCGCATTCCGGCGCTCCAGCACCGGCGCGCGATCCCGGCGGTGGAGCGGCGATGATCGTCTTCGACCTGCGCTGCGCTGGTGGCCATGTGTTCGAGGCATGGTTCGCCTCATCGAGTGCCTATGACGACCAGCGCGCTCGGGGGCTCGTCGCCTGCCCGATCTGCGGCGATACCGAGGTAGGCAAAGCGGTGATGGCCCCCGCCGTCCCCGCCAAGTCGAACACCGCGCCCGCGCCCGCGGCGGTCAAGGCGGCGCTCGCTTCCCTGGCGGAGGCGCAGGCCAAGGCGTTGAAGGACTCGACCTGGGTCGGGCGCGACTTCGCCACCCGCGCGCGG
Source organism: uncultured Sphingomonas sp. (assembly GCA_964247225.1). GTDB lineage: Bacteria > Pseudomonadota > Alphaproteobacteria > Sphingomonadales > Sphingomonadaceae > Sphingomonas. The sequence continues at coordinate 7,331 of CAXTTU010000082.1, forward strand.
GCGATGCACGACGGCGCGGAGCCGCACGCGACCATCCACGGGCAGGCCACGTTTGCCGAGGCCAAGGGGCTGGCCGAGGACGGCGTCCCCGTCGCGCCGCTCCCGCTGCCCGTCACCCCGCCCGATGCGCAGAATTGACCGGGCGCTTGCCCGTCAGGTACACAGGCTCCGCGCCCTCGTAGCTCAGCAGGATAGAGCAACGGTTTCCTAAACCGCAGGTCGGTGGTTCGAGTCCACTCGAGGGCACGGTTTCCGGACGAGGCGCGGATGGCGGAAGAGTTCGAGGTGCGCGGCCATCACGAGACGGTGGTCGACCATGACGCCGAGCATGGCGAGCCGCTGTCGCAGCGCATCGCGCTGTTCTCCGCCGTGCTGGCGACCGTCGGCGCGGTGGTGAGCCTGCTCGGCGGGCATACCGAAAACGACGCGCTGTACCAGAAGAACGAGGCGGTGCTGCTGAAAGCGCAGGCGTCGGATGTCTGGTCCTATTATCAGGCGGAGGAGGTGAAGCGGAACATCGACGAGCGCGCCGCCGATGCCACCACGCCCGAGCGCCGCGCGGACATAGCGCATTACCGGCAAAAGAGCGCCGCCTTACGCAAGCAGGCGGAGGCGCTCGACAAGCGGTCGGAGGAAGCGAACGACGAGTCGCAGCAGGCGATGCGCCCGCACATCAAGCTGTCGATCGCGATGACCTTCGTCCAGATCGCGATCGCGCTGGCGTCGATCACCGCCCTCACCGGGCGGCGGTGGCTGTTTTTGCTCGCCGGGCTGTCGGCGGCGATCGGGGCCGTGCTGGCGGTGGTGGCGTGGTTTTGAGCGACCCTTACCGTCACCCCGGACTTGTTCCGGGGTCCCGCTTCTTCTTACAACCCGCCCGACAGAGCGGGACCCCGGGTCAAGCCCGGGGTGACGAGTAGGGAGCAACTCAGAGGTAGCTAATACCCGCCGTCGCCGCTGTAGTCGGACCCGCCGTCGCTGCCATAGTCCGACCCGCCATTACTGCCGTCATCGCCATAATTGTTGATGGTGACATTCTCCTCCGGCGCGTAATCCTGCCCGCCGCCGAACAGCCCCTGGCCGCCGTGATGGCCGCCGCCGAAGATGTCGGACAGACCGGAGAACAGCATCTCGCCGCCCGCGACGCCCGCGGCCGTGGTGCCCGCGCTGCGCAAAAAGCTGCCGAGCCCGCCGCCGCCGGAGAACACGCCCGGGCGCTGGTCGGGCGGGGGCGGGGCGTAGGAGGGCTGCGCGTAAGGCGGCTGCTGGCTGCTGCTGCCCCACGGGCCCGCCTGACGCGGGAGGAACGCGGACTGCGACGAGGGCGCGGGCAGCTGGCGCTCGAGCTCGGCGATGCGCGCCTGCGCGGCGTGGAGCGACTGGTCGGCGACGATCGCGTGCTGGACGAGTAGATAGGCCGCGTCGGGGTTGCCGCCCAGCGTCTGGCGGATCATCGCGTCGGCCTCAGCATCCTTGGTCACGCCGCGCGCGCCGGACAAGTCGCGCAGGAAGGTCGAAAGCATGTTACGCTCGTCGGGGGTCATGCGGGGCTCCTCGCCTATGTCGCGCGATAGGTCGGGCGCGCGGGCGGGTTTTCAAGGGAGCGGGGCAAGCCGGAAGCGGAGGCGGAACAGCGCGCCGCCGCCCGGCCCGGACGCGACGTCGAACCCACCGCCATGCACTTCCATGATCCGGCGGACGATCGAGAGGCCAAGCCCCGCCGTATCCGACCGGTGCTGGTCCGCGCGCCAGAAGCGTTGCGCGACCACGCCGTGCAGGTCGGACGCGATGCCCGGGCCGGTGTCGCTGACGGTGACCACGCCTTCGGTCGTCACCGCAACCGAGATGGCGGTTCCCGCCGGCGTGTGCCGGGTCGCGTTGGCTAGGAGGTTACCGAGCGCAAGCCGCGCCAGCGTCGGCTCGCCGGCGACGACGACCGACGTGTCGGGCGCGAGGAGGTCGACGCTGTCCCCGGCGACATAGACCTCCGGCGCCCAGTCCTCGATCGCCTCGCGCGCAACCTCGCACAGGTCGAACGCGCGGCGGCTACCCGCTTCGAGCGCCTCCAGCCCGGCAAGGTCGCGCACCTGCGATACGACATGCGACACGCGGTCGAGCGAGCGGTGGAGCGCGTGTCGCGCCTCCCCGTCAGCCACCCGGTCGAGCTCGATCTTGAGCGCGGCGAGCGGGGTACGCAGTTCGTGGACGACATTGCCGATGAACTCGCGCTGACCCGCGAAGCTGTGCTGCAAGCGGGCAAGCAGGCCGTTGGTGGCGTGGACCAACTCGACCACCTCGGCCGGAAGGTCGCGCTCGTCGAGCCGGGTGTCGAGCGTGTCGGGGCCGATGGCCGCAGCGCGCTCCGACACCCGCTGCACGGCTCCCACAAGCCGCCGGATCAGCAGGCTGTTGACCAGCGGCACCAGCGCCAACACCGCGACGAGAAAGGGGAGGTAGTGCCACAGGAACGCGTCGACCACATCGTCAAGGATCGCGCCCGGCTCCGCCTGGTCCTGGATCACCACCACCCACAGCCGCCCGGGGCCGGGGACGGGAAGGCTGACACCCGTTAGCGGCGGCAGGTCGAAACGCGCGGGGGAAGCGCGGCGGGGAACGCGCGCCACGGGCAGCGCCCGCGTGCTCCCCGCCGCCACGCGCCCACCCGCATCCAGCACCGCGAACGCGCGCCCGTCATAGGCACCGGCATAAGCAGCGGCGAGCGCGGGCGGCAGGTGGACGCGCACCGCCGCCCCGCGCCGCTCCACCCCCCTCGCGATTGAGCGCGCCTGCGCGGTCAGGTCGCGCGTCTGATAGTCGCCCATCGTCCGGTGGAGCAGCGACACCGTCAGCAGCGGCAGCACGACGATCACCACCGCGATCGCCATCACCTCCGCCAGCAGGATGCGCGCGGTAAGCGAGCGCGGCCACAGCCTCACGGCAACGCCCGCAGCAGATAGCCGACCCCGCGGATCGTTTCGATACGCACGGTCGCGCCCGCCGTGGCGAGCTTGCGGCGGAGGCGGTGCGCGTAGACCTCCACCGCGTTGGAGCCGACCGGCTCGACAAGCCCGAACAGCTGATCCTCCGCGAGCTGCTTGCTCACCACCTGTCCCGCGCGGCGGAGCAGCAGCTCGGCAAGCTGCCGCTCGCGCGCGCTGAGCAGGACATGGGCGGCGGCGACGTGGAGGTCTCCCGAGAGCGTGTCGAGCGAGACGTTGCCCGCCTCCAGCCGCGCACCCGCGAGGTCGCCTTGCCGACGCAGCACCGCGCGCAGGCGAGCGACGAGCTCGTCGACGTCGAACGGCTTGGCGATGTAATCATCCGCCCCGGCGTCCAGCCCCGCGATGCGGTCGTCCACGCCGCCGCGCGCGGTCAGCGCGATCACCGGCACCGGATTGCGCTCCGCCCTCAACATACGGAGCAGCGCCATGCCGTCGCCGTCGGGGAGCCCGAGATCGAGCAGCAGCGCCCCATATTGCGCCGCCGCCAGCATCTGCGCCGCGTCGCCCAGCCGGTCGGCGCAGTCGCTCGCCACCCCACGGCGGGCCAGCGCCGCGCCGAGCGCGGCGGCAAGCGCGGAATCATCCTCGACGATGAGCAGCCGCAACGGTGTGACGCTCCCGCTTGTCAGGTTGATGTAAGCTACCCGGGCTATTGCGCCGCACAACGACGGGCGGCAATGTCGCTCGACAGCAATCAGCATATCGGGGCAGCGGCCTTGTCGGAAGAACAAAGCCACGTCGCCCCGCTGCCGCCCGCGCG
>CAXTTU010000083.1:0-11076 GCA_964247225.1 uncultured Sphingomonas sp.
GTCTGGGGGTGGGGGGCGCATCAAATGAAATCGCCTGCGTCGATTTCGGGCTGCTCCGCCGGTCTGGCCCCACCCCCTTCCTTGTCCGAGTTCTTCATTGTCCTGCCCGATGGCAGTTGCACCCTGCAACGCCGGAGACGTGCCGGATCATCATGAAACAGGCGCGTTCCGAGACGCGCAAGCAGGCCAAGATCAAGCGCCACGAGAAGGCGGTTGAACTGCAGATGGCGCTCGAGGATCGTGCCGCCGCGCGGCGGCTCGAGCGGGAACTGGCCGAGCTGCACCGCGGATCGATCCGCTGGGCGGGGCGGTTCAAGGCCCGATCCGAACCGCCGCGGCCGGCGCGCCGCACATCGCCGGTGGTGAAGCATTGCGGCGGCATGTCCGCGGGACGGTCGGGTGTCGTCGTTAATATCCCACGCGCGCCGTCCTCCTGGGTCGTCGACGGGCTCGGCATGAAGGGCATCATCTGGCAGCAGAGCTACATCGGGCGCAAGTCGCCGGGGTTCCGTCGCGGCGCGGCGCGCAAGCATTGGAACTATATCGTCCGCGACGAGGCGGTACTGCTGGGCTCCGACGGCGAACCCGTCATCATTTCGAACATGGGCGACGACTGGGTCGAGATCGGCGCCGCCTGGCAGGCGATGGAGGACGCGACCACCCGCGCCAACGGCAAGGTCCAGATCCGCTGCATCGCGCCGTTCGACAGCGACATGAGCGAAGCCGAGATGGTCGATGCGCTGACGCATTTCTGCAAGACCGTGCTCGATCCGCTCGACCTGCCGTATTCGGCGGCGATCCATCGGCCGCCCCCGGGCGGGGACAGTCGCAACTTCCATCCGCACATCGCGCTCAGCCTGCGTCCGATGCGGCGGGTCGAGCCCTATTGCTGGGACATCGCCGACGAGGTCTGTGGCGAGCTCGACGGGCGCGACGGCGTGCAGATGCTGCGCCATCTCTGGTCGCACGCGATGTCGGAGGCGGCGGAGCGTGCGGGGAGCAACCGGCGCTATACCGGCCTCGGCTACGGCGCGCGGGGGCTCGATCTCGACGCCGGCGAGCACCTCGGCGAAGCGCGGTCGGCGATCGTGGCGCGCGGCGGACAGGTCTGGGCGCATGAGCGCAATCGCATGAAGCACCAGCGCAATGCGCTCCGCCGCGCCGTGCGCGACGCCGACCGTAAGATCGCTGCGCTGACGACCATCCGCGACGCCGCGCTGGCGCGGATCGCGCGGGCACAGGCGTCGCCGGTCATTGGCACGATCATCCGCGCAGCGCCTCCAGTCAGTCAGGCAACAGTGCGTCCGCCATCTAAAGCGGCGCGACCGGCTAGCACCTGTGCGCAGCCGCGCGTCAAGCCTGCGCAGATCAGGGTGGCCGCTCACGCGGCCGTGCCGGCACGAACGAGCACGCCGGCGGATGCTGTCGAGGAAAGGCGGGCGGCGCTGCCGCCGAGTGCATCGCCGCGCATCGCCGGCCAGCGCATCGCCGCGCCGCTCCCATGCCCCGTCACGGGGCTTGCTGTTGCCAATGCGCCAGTGGCTGAGCCGCGGCGGACCGGCTCGATCTCGGCAGCCGAGGCGCAACACCGCACCGCTCATACCGTGGACGTCAGCCCGGCAGCGGAATTGATCGGCTCCCGAACGCGGCGCGAGCACCGGACACGCCGGGCCTCCACGCCCGTGCCCACGGCTACGCCGCTCATCGCCGCGGCACCGTCACCGACATCGCGCACCATCGAGGACGACCTCCTCCACCGCCTCACCCGGGCTCGCGCCCGCCGCGAGCGCGAACGTGTCGCGAAGCGCCGGCGCGACCGGCAGATGCTGCTCTCGGACACGCCAACGCTCGCCGACCGGCCGCGGCTCGACCTGCTCGAAGCGTTCCCGGTGACGCCGGCTGCCACCATCCCGACCGCCACACTGGCGGAGGACCATGAGCGCCTGCGGCTGCTGATGCGCATCGATGCCTATGTCGCCGACTATGGCGGCGATGAGCTCGACATCGTGACGGCGGCCTTGAAGGCGATCGGGGCCGACGACGCCTGGCTGGCCCGGCCCTGGGTTCAGCGGGGGCTCGCGGTCGTTCGCGTGAAGCAGCAGGCGGTGGTTGCGGCGATGGTCGCCGACGCCGATGCGCGTCCGCTCGCCTATGCCAAGGCCGGCACACGCTTTTGGCCGCGGGACCTCGACGCAGACCGGTTACGGCGGCTCGACCGCTGGGCGAGCGACCCCGGCTTCCAGCGGGACGCGTTCGACGTCGAGCGCCGCATCTACAGGGCGCATCAGGACCGCGACGCGGCCGCACGACGGAGCAGCCCGTTGTTTACTGAACGCGATACCGCCGTGCCTGGACCGCCCTATGCCGATGGCTTCGGCGGCTGGAGCGACACACCGCCGCCGACGTTCGTCCACCGCACCGTCGCTCCGCACATCGCGCCGTTCGACGTCGCAACCGGCGCTCCCAGCCAGGTGTTGCTGCGATTGCTGCACCACTGCGGCACACGGCCTGGCACGCTTGCCTTCGCGGAGGACGGCAAGCTGACGACGCTGCCCGGCGCATCCAGGACGTTCGAACCGCTGCTCCAGCTCTGGCGCGACGACTCCCGGGTCGAAGCGCTGGTGGTCGAGACCGTTGCCGCCAGCCGCGCCGCTGGCGAGCCGGTCTGGCCCGAGCAGTATTGCCAGGCGATCCGACAGCTCGCGGTTTCGGCCAAACCACGCGCGCCCAAGCCGAAACGCCGGCGCGTCCCGCCCGTGCAAGGGCTGGACCGGTAGCCTGATGCCCCCCGCTGAACGGCCCGATCGGGCCGCAAGAGAAGAGACGTGAAGGGCAGGAAGTGAGCCGGAAGGTGATGGGGAAAATGCAGAAAGAAGCATTGACCCGTCCCTGACGGCTCCACGCCGGCGCGACGCCGCCTGCGTGCAACATGTCGCAAAGGAACCATCATGACCGATACGATTACCACGCTCCGCCGTCGCGAGACGGCGGTCCAGGCCTTGCGTCCGCGGCCGCCGTTCAACGCACGGCCGGTCTGCGCCGCCGGGCGCGAGAGCCGTTCCATGGAAGGGCCGTTCGCCACCCACTACACCGCGACGGCGTCCTGGCTGTACATCAACCGGATCAGCGGCAGCGACCGCTTCGGCAAGGTGCCGGACGGCTATGTCGAGCGCGGCGACCTGCTGGCCGCGGGCCGCTGCCATCCGCTCAAAATCCCGCCGCACCTGCGGTCGGGCAATACGCTGTGGCGCGAGGCCGACGCCGCCGCCGCGCTCGAAGGACCGCGGGGGATCGCGGCGACGCACATCGTCGCCGACCTGCCGCCCGTCGACGATCCCGCGCGCTGGTCATGGCTCGTCGAGACCTTCGCGTTCCGGCATCTCGTCGACAAGGGGATGGTCGTCGATTGGGCGGTGCACGCCCGGCGCGACGCGGAGGGCGGGTGGATCGGCACACCGCATGTCCACCTGCTCAGCACCGCGCGCTTCTGGCGGCCGGGTGGACGCCACGGCGCGCGGCACTGGCAGTGGTTCGCCAACGCCGGCCAGACCCGCGCCGTCGAGGATGCCTGGCTCCAGTTCATCGGAGCGCGCGCCGCCGCCGCCTGATCCCATCGACCACCATCACGCCGACGCCCGTCGCCTCACCCGAGGTGGCGGGCGTTGCCGTTTCAAGGACCATCCGCATGAGCTTCTATCACTGCAATCCGAACACCCCCGGGGAGCGTCTCGCCCGCAAGCTCGAGGCGATCGGCAACCACCGCGTGCTGCGCCGTTTGCCCGATCCTGCCGACATCTGGTGCCGCTCGATGCCGGTGCCGGGCAATGTCTTCAAATTGGCAATCCTGGACTGCGAAACGAACGGCCTCGATCCGGAGCGCCATCGCATGATCGAGTTCGCCGTCGGCACACTGGCGATCGATCTCGATGGCGGCGACGTCGTTGATGTCGAGGCACCGCGGTCCTGGCTCGAGGATCCGACCGAGGATCTGCCGATCGAGATCGAGCGTCTAACGCACATCACCTCCGACATGCTGATCGGTCAGTGGTTCAGGGAAGATGAGATCGCGCAGGTGCTGGCCGGCTGCGATGCCATAGTCGCGCACAATGCGTCGTTCGACCGGGCGTTCGTCACCCGGCGGTTCCCGACGCTGGCGCCGCTGCCCTGGCTGTGTTCGATGCGCGAGGTCAACTGGCCCGAACTCGGGTTCAGCGGCGGTCGCAGCATCGCGCACCTGCTTACCCAGGCAGGCTTCTTCCTCCTCGATGCCCACCGCGCCGCCGCCGATGTCTGGGCGACTATCTGCCTGCTGGCCTCGGCGACAAACGACGGGTCAACGATTGCCGCCGCGCTCATCGAGCGCAGCCGGCGCGTCACGCATCGGCTTTACGCCACCCGCGCACCATTCCAATGCAAGGATGTGCTGAAGGCGGCGGGATACCGATGGTCGGCGGAGCGCCGCGCCTGGTGGATCGAGGGTGAACCCGAGCGGATCGCCAACGAGGCCGGGTGGCTGAGGGGGCTGTCCTCCGGCATCGATCCTCAAATTGAGAACATCGATTGGATCAGCCGGTATCAGTGACTGTCCTATATGCCGTATCGACATTCAAGGTAGCCAGATCATGGCGGCGGCGAGGTGTACGAAGCTGGTGAAATTAGCTTTGCGGCGATTGTAGCGGGTGGCGAAGCGGCGGAGGCACCCGGTGTTTGAACGTGATGGGCCGCAGGTCAGGCTGTCTCGAAGTCGCCCCGCTGCGCGCGCCAGGCCACCCTGGCGGTTGGCAGCAGAGTGGCCCGGGGAAGGACGGCCACCCCGTCCGACAGCATCGCACCCCCGCCCTCGCGCGCCAGCCGCTGCACGGCCTCGCCGAACGCCGGCAGGGGCCGGCCGCGGGCGGCGTTGTCCCCACCCTGCCAATACCTACCCAGAGCGGCCACCATGGTCTTGCGCTCGACGGCGAAGGCGTGCTCGTGGAAGAGCGCGCGCACGACGCGGTAGCCGTCCACCGCATCCGCCGGTCGTTCGATTACGAAGCTCGCAAGGGCATCGGGCGAGGCGATCCAATCCCTGCCGATCCAACTGACCATCGTGAGCGGCGGCAGGGCGTCGATCGCCCCACCGCGGACCGCCACGCCATAGTCCTCCCCGAACGCGAGGGTGAACGCCGTGGCCATGTCGAGGCGCTGGACGGCCTCGATCCCCGGCCCTTCGTCCTCGCCGAACGTGCCGCGCGCGCCGCCGGGCCGGCGACCGCCCCCGGCCAGCGACCCCTCGCTGTGGTGCACGAGCAGCTCCGCCCCTGACACCGAGGTCATCCAGGTGCCGACGCAGTGGCCGTGAGAGGCGACGGCCCCGCCCAGAAGCGTAGAGCCGAGGTGCCTCTCGACCTGGAGGAGGAAGTCCTTCTCGACCGTGCCGTCGAAGACGGCGCTGGTGCTGTTGCGCGTCCCCTTCGATTCGACAAGGCACGTGCCGGCGACGGGCGACGCGAACACGAAGTCGGGCTGCTTGCTCTTAGCGGTCGGCGGCCTGAGGTACTCGAAATGGCCGGCCCAGACGTATCCGTTGCGCTGCATCGCGATGAACGCAAGCGCGGTCGCGACCGTCCCGCTGAAGTACGCCTTGACGTAGTCCTTGAAGCCGTCCGCCGTGGCCTCGATCGCGAAGTCCGGCTTAGCGTCGTCGACATGATGCGCGACCAGGGCACGCATCATCCGCGCCTCCGGCGCTGCCGCGGAGGACGCCACCGGATGTCCGGCTGGCGGTCGAGTGCAAGGCGAAGAGGATGCCCATCGATGCCCGCTTCTCGGATGATCCCGTCCGCGACGCACCCAACGCCTATGCCGAGATCGCCAAGGGCGTGTTCCAGGTGTGGCGCTTCCTCTCGCACGCGCGGCGCGGACCCTACGGCGGGAAGGTCGCGGAGGATTGCTTGGGCAGGGTGGTTACCGCCGACCCGTGGCTCGTCATGGGGCAGAGGCTCCACCCCGAGGTCATGGCCGTGGCCAACGCCATGGCGGACGCGAGCGGCGCGGGCATAGAGGCGGCGGACCGCCGGCGGGTGCGGTTGCCGCGTTCCGCGATGATGTCGGATCGACCCGTCGCCCTCGGCGCGGCGGCGAGCATGACGGTGCTGTGGCGCGACCCCTCACGGTTGAGAAGGGCGGCGGCAGCCTCCTGAAGCGTTCGAACCTGTGGACGGCGCTCGGAGCGCCGACCGTCGGCATCACCGGCGGGCTGATCGTCAGCTACACGCTAACCGAGCCGCGCGGCGGCGGCTTCTTGCAGGGCGGGGCGCTCGTCTGCCGCACCGCGCTGACGAACCTGCGAGACGTGCAGTCCGGCCGGGTGGGCGGAAGCCGGCGCGCGCGCGGACTGCTCGCCGCTGCTTGCCTCGGACTGAAGCCGGTGGACCGGGTCGCGGCGTTTCTTGGCCCTCCGCGCGCGCTGCCCGCGCGGCCGGTGGACGGGCCCACGATCCTGGGTGAAGCAGGCGAGGGCGATGCCTTTGCCTTCGTGCTCATCCGGCAGGAGGAGGACAACTGGTGCTGGGCAGCCGTCGCCCAGGGCGTCGAGTACGCCCGGCGCGGGCAGGCGGTGTCGCAGCAGGACGTCGCCACCTTTCACGTCTCCCGGCACCAGGGGGGCACGTGCGCCCCGCCGGCCCGCAGCCGTCGCAACGGGGGCGATTGCGGCCCGGGCGGCTGTTCGGCCGCCTGCGGGTCCATGCACGCCGTAAGCCTCGTCCTAGCCGACCGTGGGCTCCTCCGCGCGACGCTCAGCACCGGGGACCCCGTCACCGAGATCAAACAGTCCGCAAGGTCAAATCCTTGGGGGCCCTTTTGCATGCGAGCGACTGTGATCAGCGCGAGCCGGGTGGCAATCATTTCTATCAAGCGCATCGGTGCTTTAAAGATCGTCACGGCATTAGTTGGCTTTCGCGCGATGTGGTCGCGCCGTCTTGCGCTTTGGGCGGTGGGACCGGCTGAGCCCTCTAATTAGAGCCGGGTTCATGAGGTTTCGGGCGAGACCGTGATCATTGGTGAACGGCGCGAACCCGCGGATGCGCCGGGCGCCATTACGATTCGAGCTGGCGCTTGGTCGCTAACATGTTCAGCGTCGCGCCGATGTGGTTTCTCGATACGCCGCCGCCCATAGCTGGTCGGTCGTCATGCAGGACTTCGCCTGATCCGGTTGCGCGACCGGGCGTAATTCCGCTGCGCACCCCGCGGTAGGCGAGCGCCCGTCGGGTGCCGACGCCTATCAACGCTCTCTCGCGGGCGCGTCGCCGCTATTTGCCAAGCTGGGCGGGAGGACGATCTGGAACGGCAAGCCCGACGCCGTGCTCATCGGCGCGCCCGACGACGCCTGGGACCTCGCGATGATCGTCGAGTACCCCAGCGCGGAGGCGTTCGTGGCGCAAACGCAGGACCCGGCCTACCTCGCCGCGGCCGCGCATCGAATGGCCTCCGTGCTCACGCAACTGGCGGTGCGCTGCGAGCCCGTCGAACAGCGGGACACGCTTGCCTGAGCGCAGGTGCCCAGGTCATCAACCAATCTGATTGCAGGCGATCTTGCCATAAGTTAATACTTGTTGCATCATGCGCGGTGAGATCGGCGCGTGGCGTCCGGCCGTTCTCGTCCACCGCGACGCTCCCGATGGGAAGGCGTCGCTGACGGGGAGGCAATTTCATGCCCGAAGCAGCATTGCCCGCCACGCCCGGCCCGGGCTTCTTTCCCGGCTTCGAGCGCCGGGTGACGCCCACCGCCTCGGGCGTTGAAATCAACACGCTGGTGGGCGGGAGGGGGTCGCCCCTGCTCTTGCTCCACGGCCACCCTCAAACGCACGTTGCGTGGTGGAAGGTCGCCCCGAAGCTGGCCGAACGGTTCACCGTGGTCGTGACCGACTTGCGCGGCTATGGCGACAGTAGCAAGCCGGACGCCGGCTATTCCAAGCGCGAGATGGGTGCCGATCAGGTCGAGGTCATGCACCGCCTCGGCTTTGACCGGTTCCAGGCGATGGGGCATGATCGCGGCGCGCGCGTGCTCCACCGCATGATGCTCGACGCGCCTGAGGCTATCGAGCGCGGCGTGATGCTCGATATCGCGCCCACCGACCTGATGTACGCGGCGACCGACGAGACGTTCGCGACCAAGTATTTCTGGTGGTTCTTTCACGTCCAGAAAGCGCCGTTGCCCGAGCAGATGATCGGGGCATCGACCGAAGTCTACCTCCGCGCGCATCTCGACGTGCAGAGCAAAACGCCGGGCGCGGTCACGCCCGAGGCGTTCGCTGAATACCTCCGCTGCTACCGCGAGCCGGGATGCATCCACGCGGTGTGCGAGGACTATCGCGCGTCGGTCGGCGTCGATCGCGAGCACACGCAGGCGGATGCGAAGGCGGGGCGCAAGGTCACGCAGCCGCTGCTGGTGATCTGGGGCAACAAGGGAACGGTGGGCGAGATGTTCGACGTCGTCGCGCTGTGGAAAGGGGAGGCGGATGACGTGCGCGGGCAGGGCCTGCCCTGTGGCCACCTCATCCCCGAGGAGCAGCCGGGGGCGTTGCTGGAGGCGGTCGAGGGCTTTCTACAGTCGTGAGCGGGGCGAGCGCCGTAGACGACCCGGACGACCCCGCGCGGCTGGTACTGGCGGCGGCGCGCACGCTGCTCCAGAATGGCGAGGACACCAGCGGCGTGCTGAGCGCAGCGCGCGCGCTGGGCGAGGCGCTCGGTTGCCCGGCCGAAGCGGTGCCGCGCTGGGGCGAGATCGGCATCCGCGTCGATGGCCGACTGGCGGGAATCGCGCCCGTGACGCCGTGGGGCGTCAACATGCGCCGGGTGGTGGGCACGCTGGCCGCGGTCGACGCGGCGCGCGCGGGTCGGCTGAAGGGACCGGCGCTCGCCCACGCGGTCGCGGAGGCGGCGCAGGCACCGGCAGCGAACCCCTGGCTGTTCGCGCTGATGTGCGGGCTTGGCGCGGCGACCTTGTCGGTGATCAACGGGGCGGTGCATCCGGTGGTGCTGGCGATCGTGGGCGTCGCCGCATTTCTCGGCGGGCTGTTGCGGCGAGTGATGGGCGGGCGGCTCGGCATCGACGACGGGCTGGCGCAGTTGTTCGCCGCCGCGTTGCTCGCGGGCGTGGCGGGCGGCGTCGCCGTGCGGTGCGGGGTTCCCGCCGCCTCGGGGCTAGCCGCGCTCGGCCCGCTGCTGGTGCTGAACCCCGGGCCTTCGCTGATCGGCGCGACGTTTGACCTGATGGGGCTGCGGTTGCCGTTGGGAATGGCGCGGCTGGCTTATGGCCTGTTGTCGGTGGTCGCGCTGTCGGCGGGGGTGCTGATCGGCGCGGGGCTCGCGGGCGGGGTCACGCCGGACTGGCAGTCGCCGACGCCGCACCTCCGGTGGTGGCAGGACATGGCCTGCGCAGGCGTGGCGTCGGCCGCTTATGCGGTGTTCTTCTCGATGCCCTACCGGATGCTGGCGCTGCCGGTGATGATGGGGGCGTGCGCACACGGCCTGCGCTGGCTGTGCCTGACATCGTTCCACCTCGCCAATGCGAGCGCTGCCGGGATTGCCTGCCTGCTGGTGGGCGTGGTCGTGGAGCCGATCGCGCGCCAGTGGCGGCTGCCGTTCGCGGCGGTCGGGTTCGCGTCGGTGGTCGCGCAGGTGCCCGGCAGCTATCTGTTCCGCATGGGCGCGGGGCTGGTCGAGCTGCAGCGGGTAGGTGCCGACGCGCCGCTCAGGCTGCTCGCCGGAATCGCCGCCGATGGCGGGACCGCGCTGCTGACGCTGGTGACGATGGCGCTGGGGCTCGCCATTCCCAAGAGCCTGTGGATGCAGTTGGGGGCGAGCAAGCGGGTCTAGCGAGCCGGCCTCCGGTTCAGAACGATACCGAGGAGCGCAGGCCCAGCACCAGCGCGCTCGGAACCCGCCCGCCCGGAGTCTGGATCGCGAGCGCGCCGCCTGCGGGGTGGACGACATATTGGACGTTGGGCTGCAGCTTGAGCGGGCCGACGATTGCGGCCTGGTAGCTGAGCTCGGCGACGCCCTCGAACGCGGGCGGGACGGTCGCGGGTGCGCCCGACTGGAGCAGGCTTCGCGCCGCCGAGCGCAAGCTGGGCGAGATGCGCGCCACCGCGATCCCGAGCCCGACCTTGTCGCCTTCGCGTCCGGCAAAGGGGGCGGACAGCGTGACGCCCGCATCGGCGTACAGGTCGATGACGTTGCGGTCCGACGGGCTATAGGACAGGCGCAGGAAGCTCCGCACCACCCGCTTGCTGTTGGTGGAGGACCGCCACAGCCTTCCGTCGGCGACGCCATAAACCGCATAGTCCGGCTCGCGCCCGAGCGGCGCGGCGACGGGGCCGGGCGTCGCAGCTGAATTACGGAGCGCGGCGAAGCGGTCGAGATGCGCCCACCCGCCCAGCGTCAGCGTCAGCGCGGGCGTCTTGCCGCCCGAGGTGCGGCTGACCTCGCCGATGACGAACGGGCGACCCGAAAAGCCGAACGTATTGAACCCGTGCTTCTCGCGCTGTTGCGGGTCGCCGCCGCCCGGGCCCGCCGGGTCACCCGCGAACACCGCCGTGCGGATCGTGGTCTGGTCGTCCGCCTTTACCGCCACGCGCAGGCCGGGGGCGGCGAGCGGATAGGACGGGCCGCCGCTCGGCAGGTCGGTCGCGAAATTGTCCGGCCAGCCGAAGGTCGAGTTGATGAAGAGATTGGCGGTCTTGCTCTGGATGAACTCCTGCGCGGCGGTGAACTTGCCGATACGCACGGTGACTGCGGAGCTCGGCGCGACCTGGAACCACAGCTGGTTCAGCCGGATCGCGGGCTCCGCCTCCAAGCCGCTGACCAGCAGCAGATTGCCGACATGCCGTCCCGACAGGCCGATCCCGTGGATGTCGTAGAAGCTTAAGTGCGCGGTGGTGGCGGGCAGGCCGATGAGATGGTCGAGGTCCGCGTCGAACAACACGCTCGCGCGCCCGAGATAGACCAGTCCGCGCGACTGCCCGCCCGACACGTCGGCGTTGAGGTCGCTCGCATAGTTGAACGTGACCGCGACCGGCTTGTCCTTGCCGC
>CAXTTU010000084.1:0-11025 GCA_964247225.1 uncultured Sphingomonas sp.
TAAAGCTATGCCAGGACCGGCGCGGCATCCAGAAGAACCTGACCTATGTCGGCGGTCGCGCGCAGGCGACCTATGAGTTGCCGTTGAACGAAGTAGTGTTCGACTTCTACGACCGGCTCAAAAGCCTGTCCAAGGGCTATGCCAGTTTCGACTATCACCAGATCGGCTATCGCGAGGGCGACCTCGTCAAGATGGGTATTCTCGTCAACGAGGAGCCGGTCGATGCGCTGAGCATGATCGTCCACCGCTCCACCGCCGAGGTGCGCGGGCGCGGGATGGTGGAGCGGCTCAAGGAACTCATTCCCCGCCACCTGTTCAAGATCCCGATCCAGGCCGCAATCGGCGGCAAGGTGATCGCGCGCGAGACGATCAGCGCGATGCGGAAGGACGTCACCGCCAAATGCTATGGCGGCGACGCAACGCGCAAGCGCAAGCTGTTGGAGAAGCAGAAAAAGGGCAAGCTGAAGATGCGCGAATACGGGTCGGTGAGCATCCCGCAGGAAGCGTTCATCGCCGCGCTGAGGATGGGCGACGAGGGCTGACGGGTGGCCGACCCGCTCCTCCCGCTGCTCGACCGTAGTTTTCTCGCCGGCGAGTTCGCCGACGAGTTCGAGGCGTTTCGCGACTCCGCAACGGAAGCCGCACTGACCGAGCGGCTGCGTCGCTGGAGCGAGCGTACGATCAAGGGCGAAACGGAGATCGAAGCGGCGTTCATCGGCCGCTTCTTCGAGGAGACATGGGGGTATCGCCCCGACGGGCATGGCGACAGCTGGACGCTCCAGCAGCAGTTCGCGGTGCCAGGCGCGGGCGCGGGTGGGCAGGGGGGCAGCGCCGACCTGGCGCTCGGGCTGTTCGGCGCGGGTGGCACCGCCGTCCCGCAGGTGCTGTGCGAGTTCAAGGGTGTCGGCGCGGACCTCGACAAGCCGCAACCGCGCAAGGGCAACACCCGGTCGCCCGCGCGGCAGGCGCTCGATTACCTGACCTTCGCGCGCCGCGGCCTATTCGAGAGCGCGGCCGTGCTGCCGCGGTTCGCGATCGTCACCGACATGAACCAGTTCCGGCTCTATTGGTACGACCGCGCCCCCGCGAGCGCGTTGCAGTTCCGGGTGGAGGCGCCGCGCCAGGCGGGGCTGTTCGACGGCGGCGGCGCGAGCCTGCTCGGCGGGGGCGAGGCGGACCGCTTCGACCGATTCCTGTTCTGGCAGTTGTTCCAGCCGGACATGCTGCTCAGCCAATATGGCCGCTCGCGGCTGGAACGGCTGATCGAGCGGCAGGGGGCGAGCCAGAAGCGGCTGGAGGACCGTTTCTACGAGGAATATCGCGACTATCGCGCGCGGCTGTACGACGTGCTGAAACTGCAGGCGGTCGAGGGGGCGAGCGACCGGATCAAGCTCCGCCTTGCGCAGAAGCTGCTCGACCGGCTGGTGTTCGTGATGTTCACCGAGGACATGGGCGGGCGGGTCGCGTTCCCGCCGCATCTGCTGCGCGACATGCTGAAGCAGGAAAGCCTCGACGGCTTCTACGAGCCCGAGGACACCAGCATCTGGGCGAAGCTGAAGCGGCTGTTCCGCGCGATGGACGGCGGCGGCGTGATCGGCCCCAACACCATTCCGCGCTTCAACGGCGGCCTGTTCGAGACCGACCCGCTGCTCGACCGGCTGGAGCTGCCTAACCACCTGTTCTGCGCGCGCGGGCAGGGGCGTAACGAGGCGACGGTCGCGACCGACAAGCGGACGCTGCTCTACCTCGCCGCGACGTACAATTTCGCGTCGGACGGCGACGCGGACAACAGCCTGGGGCTCTACACGCTTGGCCATATCTTCGAGCAATCGCTGATCGAACTGGAAGTGCTGGAGGCGGAGGCGGAGCGGCGACCGTCGCTGAGCCTCATCACCAAGCGCAAGCGTGACGGCGTCTATTATACCCCCGAGCCGATCGTCCGCCGGATCATTGAGGAAACGGTCGGGCCGCTGCTCGCCCGCTGGCGCGCGGAATCGGGGTGGCCGGAGGAGGGCGAGCCAGACGCGGACGCGGCGGCGCGCTATTGGGCGCGGCTGAGCGCGATCCGCGTGGTCGACCCGGCCTGCGGATCGGGCGCGTTCCTGATCTCCGCCTATTCCTACCTGCTCGCCGAGTTCCGCCGGGCGAGCGAGGCGCGGCTGGCGCATCGGTTGATCGACACGCGGCTCGACGACGCGACGCTGACCCGGCACATCCTCGCGCACAATCTGTTCGGGGTGGACATCAACCCGTTGTCGGTGGAGATCACGCAGCTGTCGCTGTGGCTGCACACTGCGCGGGCGCGTGAGCCCTTGTCTCGGTTCGGCGATACCATCCAGTGCGGCAACAGCCTGGTCACCCCGCGCCTCTATGACTGGCGCGCGCCCGATTACCTCTCGCCCGCGGCCCGGGCGCGCGTGGCGCCGTTCGATTGGGAGGCGGCGTTCCCGGCCGTGTTCGCGAGCGGCGGATTCGATGTGGTGATCGGCAATCCGCCCTATGTGAAGCTGCAGCATTTCCGCCGCGTGTACGAGGAAACGGCGCAGCTGCTGCGCGGGGGCAGCGCCGACGGGCCCGCCTATGCCAGCACGCGGACGGGCAATTTCGATCTGTACCTCCCCTTCATCGAGCGCGGGCTGGCGCTGCTCAACGAAGGGGGGCGGATGGGCTATATCGCGCCGAACCTGTGGCCGACGCTCGACTATGGCGAGGGGCTGCGGCGGTGCGTCGTCGCGGGGCGGCATCTGGCGCGCTGGATCGACTTCCGCGCGCACCAGGTGTTCGAGGAAGCGACGATCTATACCGCCATCCAGATCTTCACCCGCGAGCCGAACGACGCGGTGCGGGTCGCGTTCGCGCGCGACGGCGATCTGGGCAAGGTCGATTGGGCGCGGCCCGACGCGACGATCCCCTATGCGGAGCTCGACGCACAGGGGGCGGTGTGGCGCGTCGCGCCCGACGCGGTGCGCGCGCTGATGACGCGGTTGGCGGCGACGTGCCGGCAACTGGACGACCCAACGGTGACGAGCGGGATCATCGTCGGCATCCAGACCAGCGCCGACTATGTGTACCACCTCCGCAGGCTGGCCGACGGGCGTTATCTCCAGACCCCGCCCAAGGTCGGCAAGCATCAGCCGCCCGGAGTCGAGGTGGCAATCGAGGACGCGGCGATGAAACCGCTCGTGTCCGGCGCGGAGGTGAAGCGCTTCATCACCCCCGCGACGGAGACGTTCCTGCTGTTCCCGTACCGGGTGGGCGTGGACGGCGCTCGGCTCTGGACGCCGGAGGAGATGGAAGCGCGCTTCCCGAAGGCATGGGCGTACCTGCGCGGGCACGAACGCGAGCTGCGAGCGCGGGATGGTCACAAGAACGACGACGATCGAAACTGGTTCGGCTACATTTACCCCAAGAACCTCGACAAGCAGGAAGTGCCCAAGCTGCTCGTGCCCCGGCTCGTGCCGTCGTTGCGGCTGGTGATGGATGAAGCGGGCGCGCTGTACTGCGATAATGTCGATGTCGGCGGCGTCGTCCCGGCGGAGGTGGCGGAGCTTGCCTATCTGGGCGGTATCCTCGGCTCGCCGACGGTGGATTTCCTGTTCCGCTGGCTGTCCAAGCCGTTCCGTGGCGAATATCTGTCCGCCAACCGCCAGTTCATCGCGCCCTTGCCGATTCCCGACGCCTCCGCCGCCGACCGCGCGGAGGTCGCCCGCATCGCGCAGGCGCTGCAGGGGGCCTATACCGATCGCGCCCGGCTGCGGCGCGGGCTCGCCGAGCGGCTGGGCAGGCTGGCGCGGCGCAAGCGGCCCTATGACTGGCTGCTTCCCGATGTGCGCGCCAAGGCGGCGATCGAGGCGGACGCACCGCCGCGCCTGCGCCCCGCCGCGCGCCGCGACCATGCCGACAAGCTGCAGGCGGAGCAGATCGAGGCGGCGCTGGCGCGCGTCGAGGCCGCGATCCGCGCCGACTCGGTGCTGGAGGCGCGGTTCGACGATGGCGAGCTGATGCTGCTGATCGACGGCGCGCCGGTCGCGCGCGGCGTCTATGCCGACGCCGAACAGGGCGCGTTCTGGCTCGCGCAATGGCAGGCGGTGGCGCTCGCGTTCGAGCCCGGCGGGCGCGGCGCGGGCAAGCGGCTGCTGGATCAGCTCCGCACGGTGGCGGACGAGGCTGACCCGCCCTTGCGCGCGCAGATCATCGAGCGGCAACAGGCGCTGTCGGCGCTCGGCGTGGAGCTCGCCGCGCTGGAGGCGGCGCTCGCGGACATCACCGCGCGGCTGTTCGCGCTGACCCCGGCCGAGCGAAGGCTGATCGCCGCGCGCCCGTGATGACCGGGTAAGCGCGCGGGGTCTTCGGGATTACCCCGGATCGAAGCCCGCGCGCGCGAATACGGATTGCGCCTCCGCGCCGAGCAGGAAGCGGCGAAGCGCCTCCGCCTCGGCGCTCCCGCCCTTCACGCGCGCGAGCGGGTAGCGGATCGGCGGGTGCGAGGTGGCGGGGAAGACGCCGACGACGCGCACCGCCCGCGACGCGCGCGCGTCGGTCAGGTAGACGATGCCGAACGGCGCGGCCCCGCGCTCGACCAGCGCCAGCGCGGCGCGGACATTCTCCGCGCGCACCACATGCGGCGCGACCGCAGGCCACGCGCCGAGCCGCTCCAGCGCCGCCCTGCCATAGCGCCCGGCGGGCACCGCGCCCGGGTCCGCCATCGCCACGGGTCCCCCCGCCAGCGGAGCGAGCTCGGCGGCGGTGAAGCCGACGCGCACATGGCTGGCGGCAGGGGCGACGAGCACGAGCCGGTTGCTCGCCAGGTCCGCGCGCGTGCCGGGGGCGAGCAGGCCGCGATGCGCGAGCTCGTCCATCCACTCCTCGTCCGCGGAGACGAACAGATCGGCGGGCGCGCCCGCCTCGATCTGCCGCGCGGCGGCGGACGAGGCGGCGAACGACAGCAGCGGGCGGGGGTGGCCGTGCCGCGCCCACGCGTCCGCGGCGGCGGACAGCGCCTCGCGCAGGCTCGCGGCGGCAAGCACCACCGGCGCGCGAGTGTCAGCGGCGGCGGGTGCGGCGAGCAGTGTCAGGGCCAACAAGGCGCGGCGGATCATTGGGCAGTCCTAAATAAGCCCGGATCGCAATCAAACCGTTCGTGCTGAGCTTGTCGAAGCACAGGCCAAGCGCACCTCAGTTACCGGTCCCCTTCGACTGCCTGCAAGCCGGGCGCTCAGGACAGGCTTCGACAGGCTCAGGACGAACGGAGTCAAAAATCCTACTCAGCCGCTCACCTCCGCCACACGCCCGCTACGCTGGAGCTTGCCCCAGCCGACCTGCCGCCCGCGCACCGCCTGCGTCAGCGCTTTCAGCACGACATAGTACATCACCTGCCGGTACCCGACCCGCTGCGGGATCAAGAGCCACAACAGCCGCCACCGCTCGCGCCGCTCCAAGGCGAAGGCGATGAATGCGGCGAGCAGGTCGATCGCGGTGAACACCAGCCAATAGGCGAGCATCTTCTCGACATCATGCTGCGTCTGCGCCCAGCCATGCGCCTCGACCGCGAGGTAGGTCGCGACGAAGCTGACCAGCAGCGCGAGATCGATGATCGGCGAGATGGCGGCGAGCACGATCTGGAACAGGATCGCCTGCGGCAGGCCGATGAACGCGAGACCCTTGGGGCGGCCGGTCACCATGATGCGGCCGTGCTTCCACAGGCATTGCAGCGTCCCGAACGCCCAGCGGAAGCGTTGCTTGGCGAGCCCGCGCAACGTCTCGGGCGCCTCGGTCCAGGCGACGGCATATTGGTCGTAGCGGACGCCCCAGCCCGCGCGCTGGATCGAGATGGTGAGATCCTGATCCTCCGCCAGCGTGTCGTCGGGATAGCCGCCGACCGAGCGGATCGCCTCCAGCCGCCACGCGCCCACCGCGCCCGGCACCACCGTCATCGCATGGAGGCGGGCGAGCGCGCGGCGTTCTAGGTTCTGCGCGGTGATGTATTCGAGCGCCTGCCAGCGGGTGACGAGGTTGACGCGGTTGCCGACCTTGGCGTTGCCGGCGACCGCGCCAAGGCTCGGGTCGTCGAACCAGCGCACCAGCCGCGCGATGGTGTTGGGCGTGAACTGCGTGTCGGCATCGAGCGCGATCACCACCGGGCTCGACACCAGCTCCAACCCGCGGTTGAGCGCGCGCGCCTTGCCGCCATTTTCCAGCGTCAGCAGCTTCACGCGCGGCTCGTCCGCGAACGCGGCGCGGACGATATCGCTCGTGCGGTCGGCGGAACCGTCGTCGATGACGATCACCTCCAGCCGCACGTCCCGGCTCGCGAGCACGCCCCGCACCGCGCGCTCGATCACGCGTTCTTCGTTGAACGCGGGAATCATCACCGTCACGAACCGGTCGGGGTCGATCGGCGGGAATACCTCCGCCGCCTCCCGCCGCGCCTGGATCAGCGCCAGCGCGGACAGCACCAGCGCGCGCAGGATGCCGACGCTGATCGCGAACAGGAACAGCCAGCGCAGGAAGATGACGATCGCGCCCAGCGCGCTGAAGAGGAACAGGTTCCATTGCGCAGCTGCCTGATCGCTTGGGGAGAGCACCGGCATCGCCTGCGCGCGCGAATAGCCCGCGAGGCTGGAGACGGGCACGAACTGGTAGCCCATCGCGCGCAGCCGCTCGATGATGACGGGCAGCGCCGCCACCGTCTCAGACCGGTCGCCGCCCGCGTCGTGGAGCAGGACGATGTTGCGGCTGCAATCGGTAGGCGGGTTGGGGATGTTGCAATTGGCGGGACCGTTGGTGACCTCGTCGATCGTGTCGTCGATGATCGCCTGCACCCCCGGCCGCTTCCAGTCGCCCGGATCGACATGCAGGCCGACGGAGACATAGCCGCGCTCCTGCGCCATCATCGCGGGGTTGATTTCGTCGGCGGTGGAGGGCTCCGCGTCGCCGAAATAGGGTGCACGGAACAGCCGGAACGAGCGGCCGGTGAACGCCTGGAACAGCCGCTGGTTGGTGTTGAGCTCGAACCGGACCTCGTTCTGGCTGGCATTGGCGAGGTTGGGGTGGGTGTAGGTGTGGCTGCCGACCTCATGCCCCTCCGCCACCTCGCGCTGGAGCAGCGCGCGGTTGGTCAGCGCGTTCTCGCCGATGACGAAGAAGGTGCCCGGCACATGCTCGCGCTTCAACACGTCGAGCACCTGCGGCGTCCAGTTCGGGTCGGGGCCGTCGTCGAACGTCAGCGCGACCTGTTTGGGGCGATAGCCGGTCCGGTCGACCTCATAGGGCGCGGGCAGCCGGTCGAAGCGGACGCCGGTGATCGTGCCATCGGGGGCCGCGGCGACCTCGCGCGCGCCGGTGACGGGCACACTGGCGATCTTGAGGATTTCGCCCGCGCCCTCGATGTCGACATTGACGCCCGCGGGCACGTCGCGGATCGCGCCCGGCCCGGGTAGCGGGCGGTGGTCGCGCCCGAACACCGACCACAGCCCCGGATCCTCCGACCCAAGCCGCCACAGCGCTACCGCCTTGATGCCCGACGCCTGCAGGAAGTGCAGCTCGTTATAGGCGGAGGCGGCGTCGAGCAGCCAGATCGTGTGCCGCACGTCGCCTTCCTGATAGGCGAAGCCGCTATTGCCGCTCACCCGGTCGAACGAGGGCACCACCTCCGAGTCGCTCGCCGCCTGCCACGCTTCCTCGACCGTGATCGGGTCGGCCGCGCCATCGTGCCAGTCATAGCCATAGCCGCCGATCGCGACCACGAGCTTTTGCCGCGGGATGCCGCGCGCGGCGGTCGCGATCGAGCGCGCGAACCAGGCCTGGCTGGCGATCGGCCCCGCCGGGCCTGACTGCTCATGCTCGTCATAGCTCATCAGGAACACGCGATCGACGACCTGCGCATAAGCGGGCAGGTTCCACTCCTCGTCCGCGACCGGCACCGCGATCGACAGCGCCCAGCCATGCGGGGCGAAGCGCGCATGCGCCTCGCGCAGGAACTGGCGGAAGTCGTTGTGCGCGGTTGGCGGCAGATCCTCGAAATCGAACATCGCGCCCGCCGCGCCGTTCTTTTCCAGCCACGGCACGAGCCGGTCGAGGAATGCGCCGCGCCCGCGCCGGTCGGCGAGGAACGCCGCGATGCCGGGCCCGTCGACCTTGCCGCCCGCGAAGTTCTGGATGACGGGCATCACCAGCGGGCGACGCACGGCGTTGTTGATCACCGCGCGCCCGATCGTGTCTTTGAAGACGCTGACCTGATGCGTCGGCCCCGCGATCGTCACCCAGACCGGCATCACCCAGTCGAGCTGGTCGACGTGCCGCTTGAGCGAGGCGGCGCTCTGCTCGTCCCACGGCGCGTGAAAGCCGATGGCGAGCGCATCGTTACGCGCCGCGCTCGCCTTGGCGCCGCCGCCGAACAGCGTGCGCGCGTAGTAATCCAACCCGCGCTTGGTGCGCCGGAGCAACGTGTCGTGCGGCGGCGGCAAGCCCTTCAACGCCGCATGCTCGGTCACGACCGGAAGCAGGGGGGCGCTCGGCACCGCGCCGATCGACACCACGAAGATCGCGGTCGACAGCAGCAACAGCGCGATAAAGGCCGCCACCGCGAGGCGGAACCGCCGCCGCCGCCGCCCCGAGGGATCGAAGAAAACGGGTTGGTCGGCCATGCGCCCCGACCTCTGCCATGCCGGGCGGAACCGGGCAATGCGGCGGAGGTGACAAATGCGTCAGGGGCGCTGGACGGCAGGGCGGCGGCGGGGCAATCACCTGCGTCAATGACGCTCTCGCCCGAGGAATGGACGGTGATCCGGCTGTCGCTGCTGGTCGGAGGCGTCGCGGTGGCGGCGACGCTGCCGGTCGCGTGGGCGCTCGCCTGGGCGCTCGCGCGGGGGCGGTTTCCGGGCAGGCTGCTGCTCGACGGCGTCGTTCACCTGCCCCTCGTGCTGCCGCCGGTGGTGACGGGATGGCTGCTGCTGCTCGCCTTTGCGCCCGCGGGCGTGGTCGGGCGGGTGCTGGCGAGCGTGGGCGTGTCCGTCATGTTCCGCTGGACGGGCGCGGCGATCGCGGCGGGGGTGATGGCGCTGCCGCTGATGGTCAGGACGATGCGGCTCTCGATCGAGGCGGTCGACCGGCGGCTGGAGGAGGCTGCGGCGACGCTGGGCGCAAGCCGCGCGCGCGTGTTCCGCACGATCACCTTGCCGCTCAGCCTGCCGGGCGTCGTCGCGGGCGCGGTGCTCGGCTTCGCGCGCGCGCTGGGCGAGTTCGGCGCGACGATCACCTTTGTGTCCGACGTGCCGGGCGAGACCGAGACGCTGCCGCTCGCCATCTACGCCGCGCTGCAACGGCCCGGCGGGGAGGGAGCGGTGTGGCGGCTGGCGGCGATTTCGATCGCGCTCAGCCTCGCGGCGCTGTTCGTGTCGGAGCTGCTCGCGCGGCGGATGGGGCGGCATGGGCTTTGACGTCGATGTGCGCGGCCAAGTGGGCGACACGGAGCTGGCGCTGAGCTTTCGAACCGGCGCGGGCGTGACGGTGCTCCTCGGCCCGTCGGGCGCGGGCAAGACCAGCGTGTTGCACATGATCGCAGGGCTGCTCCGCCCGGAGGCGGGGCATGTGCGCGTCGGCGGGGAGACGCTTTTCGACGCCTTCGCGCAGGTGGACGTGCCCGCGCGCGAGCGGCGGGCAGGCTATGTGTTCCAGGACGCGCGGCTGTTCCCGCATCTCTCCGTTCGCGCGAACTTGCTTTACGGCGCGCGCGGCGTCCCGGCGCGGTTCGACGAATGGGTGGCGGTGCTCGACCTCGCGCCGTTGCTTGCGCGGCGACCGCGCCACCTGTCGGGCGGGGAGGCGCGGCGGGTCGCGATCGGTCGCGCGCTGCTGAGCGACCCCGCTTTCTTGCTGCTCGACGAGCCGCTGTCCTCGCTAGACCGCGTGCGGCGCGAGGAAGTGATGCGCGCGCTAGAACGAGTGCGCGACGAGGCGGGGCTGCCAATCCTGATGGTGACGCATGACGAGGGCGAGGCCGCGCGGCTCGGCACGCATCTGGTGCGGATGTGAGCGGGGCGCGGCTCGCGCGGTCGCGCGAGGACCGGGTCAAGGCGGCACTGGCCTCCGCTCTGATCGTCGGTGCGCTCGGCTGGGGGCTGGTGGAGGCGCTGGCGGGCGACGTGCGCACGGCGGCGGATGATGCGCTTAAACTGTTCGTTGTCGCTCCGCCGCCTTCGCCACCGCCGGTCGAGCGGCCCCGGCCAGAGCCCGCGCACCACCACCACCCGAACGGCGCGGCCTCGCCCGCCAATCTGCGCGCCACCGCTACCCCGGTCGTCGCGCCGGCGCTGCCACCGCGTCCTTCGCCCGTGGTTGCCGCGCCCAAGCCTGAGACCGGAGCCGCGGCTAGCGCAGGCGCGAGCAACCGGCCCGGGTCGGGCACCGGCGCGGGCGGGCAAGGGACGGGCACGGGAAGCGGTGACGCCGGGAACGGATCGGGTGACGGCGATGGTGACGGGCCCGAGCTGATCCGCGGTGAGATAAGCAACCGCGACTATCCCAAGGGCGCGCTGCGTGCGGGCGCGAGCGGGACGGTGCGGACGCGCTTCACCGTCGGCGTCAACGGGCGGGTGAGCGGGTGCGTCGTCACCGCGTCGAGCGGCAACGCCGAACTCGACGCGACCACCTGCCGCCTCATCACCCAACGCTTCCGCTTCGCCCCCGCGCGCGGCGCGGCGGGTCGCCCGGTCGCGGACGAGGCGGAAGGGGAGCAGCATTGGTCGACGCACGGGCGCGAGGCGGGGGAGGATGGGGCGGAGGAGTAACGAAGAGCGCATTTCGGCAATTTCAACACGACCGTCACCCCGGCCTCGAGCCGGGGTCCCGCTTCTCCTTTGCCGACGGCGGGACAAAGCGGGACCCCGGGTCAAGCCCGGGGTGACGAACATCCAGAACGCGGCCCTATGCCCGCGACCAATCAGCGATAATAACACCGTTGCCGCGCGGTGAGCGTGCGGTCGATCGCGCGGCCGCCGAACGCGCCGCCGACGCCGCCCGCGATCG